>JACCYS010000032.1 GCA_013696365.1 Nocardioidaceae bacterium | reverse complement strand
CCGCTGTCAATGCACACCGCTGCCCGGCAACTCCAGTGTGAACACAGCTCCGCCGTCGGCAGCGTTGCTGGCCACAGCTCGACCGCCGTGCCGGTCGGCGGTGCGGCGCACGATCGCCAGTCCCAGCCCGGAACCGCTCAGGCTGCGAGCCTCGGGCGAGCGATAGAAGCGGTCAAACACGTGCGGCAGGTCGGCGGCGGCAATCCCGGGGCCGTGGTCGCGGACGGTCAGCACCCCCCCGGCGAGGCGCACCTGCACCATGCCGTCGGGCGGGCTCCACTTCACCGCGTTGTCCAACAGGTTGGTGATTGCCCGCTCGAGCAGGGTGGGCTCGCCGACGACCAGCCATTGGCTCAGCTCGGTCTCGATGCGCACCCCACCGGCACGGCGCCGGACCCGGACAACCGCCGCCTCCACCACATCGACAAGGTCGACCGCCGCCGGGTCCTGGGCCAGCGGCTCCTCGCGGGCCAGCTCGACAAGGTCACCGACGAGAGTGCTGAGCTCGTCGATCTGCCCGTGCACGTCCGCGAGCAGCTCGACGCGGGCGTCGTCCGGCAGGCCACCATGCTCCTCGGCCTGGGCAAGCAGCTCCAGGTTCGTGCGCAGACTGGTCAGCGGCGTGCGCAGCTCGTGTCCGGCGTCGGCGACCAGTTGGATCTGGCGGCGCCTCGACGCAGCCAGGGACGCCAGCATCGTGTTGAACGCGGCCGTCAACCGGGCCAGCTCGTCGGTACCCGTGCCGGCTGTGGTGATGGGCGTCAGCTCATCGGTGCGCGCCACATGCTCGGCCGCCAGGGTGAGCCGGCGTACTGGACGCAGCCCGTTGGTCGCCACCCCCCAGCCGGCGAACCCAGCCAGCAACACCCCGGCCAGACCGACCGTCCAAGCCACCACCGCCAGCCGCTCCAGCGACTTGTACGTCGGCTCCATCGACTGGGCAAGAACGAGTGCCGTGCCACCGGGTTGCGGCACGGCGACCAGCCGGGATCGGTCACCGTCGATGAACACCGTTCGCAGCGACTGCGCCCGGGTGCCCCGGGCCACGGCCAGCTCGGCGGCCGACAGCTCGTCGATCAGCTGCCGTTCACCGCGTGCGGTCCCGAGCGGGCTCAGCACCGCGAGCCGTACATCCGAGGCCGTCACGAACTGGGTCGGGATGTCCCGGTCGAGGGCGGTCTGCAGCAGCGGGGTGTCGGCGGTGGCACGCGCACGTTCGATCAGCGAGTTGTCCAGCGACGACTCCAGCTCCACCCGCAGCGTGACATAGACGGCGACACCGGCCACGGCGAGCGTGAGACCCACCGCGAGCGAGGTGAGGATGGTGACGCGTGAGGCCAACGTGACGTGTTTGGCCAGCCGCTCGCGCCCCAGCGCCGGCCAGCGCGCATACGAGGGCGAGACGGTCACGGCGGCGTGTCACGCAGCACGTAGCCGACACCACGGACCGTGTGCAGCAGCCGGACCTCACCCTCGGCCTCGGTCTTGCGACGCAGATACCCGACATACACCTCGAGCGAGTTGGCCGTGGTCGGAAAGTCGTAGCCCCACACCTCTTCCAAGATGAACGACCGCTCCAACACCCGACGTGGCCGGCGCAGGAACAGCTCGAGCAGGGTCCACTCGGTGCGGGTGAGCGCGAGCGGTCGATCGCCGCGCCGGACGTCACGGGTGGCCACGTCGAGCGTGAGATCACTGAAACCGAGCGTCGTCTCACCATCGTCAGCGGTGGCTGCCGCCCGGCGCAGCAGCGCACGCAGTCGGGCGAGCAGCTCCTCGAGGGCGAACGGTTTGGTTAAGTAGTCGTCCGCGCCGGCGTCCAGCCCGTCGACCCGGTCACCGACGGCATCTCGGGCGGTGAGCACCAAGATCGGCAGTTCGTTGCCGGCCGACCGTAGTGCTCGGGTCGCCTCCAGCCCGTCGAGGCGGGGCATCATCAGGTCCATCACGATGGCGTCCGGGCGCACTGCAGGCACTCTGGCCAGCGCCTCGGCTCCGTCGGCGGCGGTCTCCACCTCGTATCCGTTGAACTGCAGCGAGCGACGCAGCGAGTCCCGAACTGCCCGGTCGTCGTCGACCACGAGGATGCGCACGCCTCCAGCCTGCCAGCAGGTGCTGAGATGAGGCTGAGGAACGGGCAGGTCAGCCGGGCTGGGGCTCGAGCGCAGCCCGTGCGGCGGCGCCCGCCCGCGCACCGTACGACCCACCGAACATCGCGGCGTGCACGAGCAGCGGGTGCAGCTGGTGCAGCGGCACCCGGGCGCGCCAACCCTCGGCCAACGGGCTCGCTTCGGTATAGGCGGTGAGCACACGCTCGAGCTGGGGCAAGCCGAACAACGCGAGCATCGCCAGGTCGGTCTCGCGGTGACCGCCGTGCGCTGCCGGGTCGACCAGGTAGGCGCGGGCTTCGCCAGACCACACGACGTTTCCTGACCAGAGATCGCCGTGCACCCGGGCTGGTGGCTCGGCCGGGCCGGCCAGCTCGATGACACGTGCGAGCACCCGGTGGACCGCGTCAGCGTCGGTCTCGGTGATGGCGGTGCGGTCGCAGGCCAGGCGCAGGTAGGGCTCGATGCGCGCCGCCGCCCAAAACTCCGCCCAGCTGCCGGCCCAGTTGCCGGCCCCGCGCTGCGGCAGGGGCATGGTGCCGATCCAGGTGCTGTCGACGTCGGCCAGCCCGAAGGTCTCAGCCCCCGCGCGGTGCGTCGCCGCAAGCGCGCGGCCAAGTCGCTCGGCCGCCTCGGTGGATGGCCTGCCGGGCTCGACCCAGGCCATGATCAGGCAGTCGTCGGCGACCGCGCGCACCTCAGGCACCGGCACGCCGCCGACATCGGTTGCCTCGGCCAACCACTGCAGCCCGGCAGCCTCGGCGGCGAAGAACCCGGCCGGTGGATGCGGCCGACTCTTCACCAGCACACTCGAGCCGTCGGACAACCGGGCCTTTGTCGCCGTGCAGACGCCGCCGCCGGGCACCGCCACCGTTGCCACCACCGCCCGGCCGAGCAGCTGCTCGGCCCGTGCCGCAACAGTCCCCATCCGCGCCATGACGAGCACCGTACGCTGCTCACCGGTCGGCGGCGTCAGCGCTCGCGCAGTGCCTGCACCAACCCGCCGGTGGTGCGCTGCACGATCGCCAGCACCTCGTCGAAGCCGCCGTCGCCGCCAAACCATGGGTCCGGGACGTCCTGGTCACCCGGACCGGCCGCCGGGTCGTACGAGCGGAAGCGGGCCACTCGCTCGCGGGCGGCGTCGTGCGGCGCCAGCGTCAGCAGGTCGGCAAGGTTCTGTTCGTCCATCGCCAGCAGCAGGTCGAAACGGTCGAACCAGCTGGCGTCGATCTGTCGCGCACGGTGGCTGCTGGGGTCATAACCGGCCATTTGCAACGCGGCCGCGGCACGGGCGTCCATGCGCTGGCCTACATGCCAGTCACCGGTGCCGGCCGACGCCACCGAGACGACGTCTGCCAACCCGGCAGCTGCCAGGTCGTGCTCGAGAACCACCTGCGCGGTGGGTGAGCGGCAGATGTTGCCCAGGCAGACCAGTGCGACCGCCTGCACCGGTTGCGTGCGGTCAGTCATCGAGGACGGCGCTGACCGCCATCCCGACCAAGGCGATGACCAGCGCACCACCGACATAGGTCCAGAAGCCGTCAACAACGAACCGCAGGTCGAAAGCGTCGGCGAGCTGGGTGGTGAGCCACAGCATGGCGGCGTTGACCAGCAACAGGAACAGGCCGAGGGTGAGGACGATCAGCGGCAGCGACAGTAGCCTGACGATCGGGGTGACGATCGCGTTGACGATACCGAGCACACCCCCGACCAAAAGCAGCGTGACGATCTGCTGAACGGCGTCGGCCTCACCGACGCGGATGCCGTCGAACAGCGCCGCGGCGACCGCCAAGGCAACCGCGTTGGCGATCAGGGTCACGAGAACGCGTTGCACGGCTGCCATCGTGTCAGATGCCCCCGGTCGCCTAGCGATGCAGCGCGGCGTCCAGCGACGACTGCGCACCACTGAGATGGTCGTGCAACGCCAGCACGACCGCCTCGATCTCGCCCTGCTCGAGCAAGCTCAGCAGTTGCTGGTGGTCGGCCACCTGCTCGCGTACGTTGCCGCGTACTCGGTCGACGTGGGCCAGCGTGAGCCGGATCTCACCATGTAGTGCGTCGACGAGGGTCAGCAACCGATCGCTCCCGGTGAGCGCGGCGATCGCCCGGTGCACCTCGATGTGGGCGCGGGCGAGTTGGCCGGGCTCGGCACTCTCCGCAGCGAGCCGGCCGTAGGTCTGGACGCTGGCGCGCACCGCATCCCGCAGCTCGTGCGGTGCGTCCGGCCAGGCCCGCGCACCCGCCTCCTCCAACACCGTGCGTGCCCGGAAGACGTCGCCGAGCGCATCCGGGTCGAGGGCGGCTACAGCGACGCCGCGGTTGGGCACCCGGATGACTAGGCCCTCGGCGATCAGCACCGCCAGCGCCTCGCGCACGGTGCTGCGGCCAACTCCCAAGGAATCGGCAAGCCCAACCTCGCGCAGGGGGGTTCCAGGCTCGAGTTCACCGGCGAACATCGCCCGCCGCAACTCGTCGGCGGCCCGTTCCACTGTGGAGGTGTGCTCCAGCGTCAGCGAGTCGTACACGAGCAGTCCCCAGCCGATTGAGCGGCCGGTTGTCGGCTCGCCGCTTGTCAGGCATTATGGTCCCATACCCTGATTGTCAGACAATCAGGGTATGCACAAACAACAAGCAGAGGAGCAGATGACATGGGGCAGGTGCTGCAGTGGGGACATCGCTATGGCGCCGTACGGCCGGATCACTTCCGGGTCGCATACGAGATCAACCCGTTCATGGATCTGACCGACCAGCCGGATCCGAGCCGCGCGGCGGAGCAGTGGGGCGCGATGGTCACCACCCTGGAGCAGCTGGGTGCCTCGGTGGAGGTGCTGGCGCAGCGCGCTGACGCCCCCGACATGGTCTATGCGATGAACCTCGGCTTCGCTGCCACTGTGGCCGGACAGCCCACGGCGGTGATGTCGCACATGCGGCACCCCGAGCGGCGCATGGAGGTGCGCTCGGCCGCGCCGTGGTTCGCCGGGCTCGGCTTTGCCCGCTCGGTCGTCGGGCGGGACGGGGTCGGCGGACACCTTGAAGCTGGCGACGTCTTCCCGTTCGGGGATGCGCTGGTGGCGGGCTTCGGCCCGCGCAGCGACGAGCTCGGACTGAAGGCATTGGCCGTCGAGCTCGGCGTGCGGGTGCGGGCGCTCCGGATCGTGCACCCGGGCATGTACCACCTCGATCTCGCCTTCTGTCCGCTGGACTCCACCCGGGCCATCGTCTGCCCGGACGCCTTCGACGACGCCAGCGCTCGGGCGGTGCTCGACCTGGTGCCCGACCCCTTGGTCGTCACCCGGGCCGAGGCGCTCACCATGTGCGCCAACTCGGTCGTCGTCGGCCGTACGGTGGTCATGCCGGCCTGCCCCGAGCGGGTCCGATCCCAGCTGGAGCAGTGGGGTTTCGAGGTCGTCGTGGTCGACGTGTCCGAGTTCCATAAGGGGGGCGGTTCGGTGCGCTGCCTCACCAACCCGCTCGACATCGTGGTCGGGCGCGACCTGCCCTCGGTGCCGGGCGGTCAGGTGGTCCTGCCCGGCTGACTCACCCCAGGGGTGGCGGTTCGGTCACCGGTTGGCGACGGGCGGTCTGCGCGAGCACGATGCCGACAATGACCCCGGCGGCACCCAGTTGCTGCACCCAGCTGAGTGACTCGCCGAACCAGGCCCACCCCAGCACCGTCACCCCGACCGGTTCGAGCATGGCGACCACGACCACAGCGGTCGCGGGCAGGGTCTGCAGGGCATACAGCTCAAGCGCGAACGGGATGACGGTGCCAAGCACCACCACCCAGACCAACAGCGCCCAGACCGGGGCCGACCACGAGGCCAGGCTGCCGAGCAGTGCCGTCTGCTCGGTGATCAGGCCGGTGTCCAGCCTGGTCAGCGGGCTGACAAGGTTCATCAGCAGCACAGCCACGACGAACGACCACAGCACCACGGTGAGCGGATCCTCGTCACTGACCCCAGACTCGCCGAGCAGGAAGTAGGTGGCGAAGCAGACCGCCGCCCCAAGACCGCCGAGCACGCCCAGGCCGTCCAGCACGAACCCCTGCCACACCTGGGCGACCATCGCCAGCCCGAGCAGCGCCAGCCCGAGCGCCGCCCAGGCGCGAGGGCGCACCGACTCGCGCCGCACCACCCGCACATACAGGGCGACCAGCACCGGCGCGGTGTGCTCGAGCAGCAGCGCCAGGCCGACCGGCAGCCGGTCAATCGCGACGAAGTAGGTCCACTGCAGTCCGGCGACACCGATGACGCCCATGACTGTGACCAGCAGCAGTCGCCGGCCGGTGGGCGGCCGCAGCGCCGCAGGCTTCAGCAGCACAGCCCAGCAGACGAGCACAAGCACTGCGCCAGTCACCCGCAGCGTGGTGAGCGTGGCCGGGTCCACCCCGGCTCGCAGGACTACCCGCGACACGCCGGCGTTCACGATGAAGCAGATCGCCGCGGTGACGACCATTGCGTACGCGATGGCACGGGGGTTGCTGGGCACCGGCAGACCTTAGCGATGCCCCCTCGCCGGATCGTTAGGGTGCGATCTATGAGCGGGCCCAAGGTGCGAGCGTCGTTGTCCGGTATCCCGGCGTACACCCCGGGGCGGCCACCAGCGGCCCGCGAGGGCGGTGCCGCCTACAAGCTGTCCAGCAACGAGACTCCCTACGATCCGCTGCCCAGCGTCCGTTCGGTCATCGACGCCGAGGCGGCTCAGGTCAACCGCTATCCCGACATGGCGTGCTCAGCGCTCTATACCGCCATCAGCGAGCGGTTCAGCTTGCCCGTCACCGCGCTGGCGGCCGGCACCGGATCGGTCGCAGTGCTCTACCACCTGATCCAGGCGCTTTGTGAGCCGGGCGACGAGGTCGTCTACGCCTGGCGCTCATTCGAGGCCTACCCGATCGCCATTGTCGCCAGCGGTGCCCGGCCGGTTGCGGTGCCGCTCGGTGACGGCGCCCGGCACGACCTGGACGCGATGGCGGCAGCGATCACCGACCGCACCCGCGTCGTCATGGTCTGCACCCCCAACAACCCGACGGGACCGGTGGTGCGCGCCGACGAGCTCGAGACATTCCTCGACCGGGTGCCGGCCGATGTGCTGGTGGTCGTGGACGAGGCGTACGCAGAGTTCGTCCGCGACGAGGCCGCCGCTGACGGCTTCGCGGCCTTCGGTTCCCGCGACAACGTGGCGGTCTTGCGCACCTTCTCCAAGGCGTACGGGCTCGCCGGTCTGCGCGTCGGCTACGCGGTGGCCCCTGAGTCGGTCGCCGCCGCCGTGCGCAAGGTCGCGTTGCCCTTCGGGGTGTCCGGAATCGCCCAGGCGGCCGCGGTCGCTTCCCTAGATCCAGTCGCCGAGCGCGAACTGATGGACCGGGTCGACGCCTTGGTGGCAGAGCGTGAGCGGGTCGTGGGCGGGCTGACCGAGGCAGGGTGGTCGGTGCCGGCGACCGAGGCGAACTTCGTCTGGTTGCCCCTGGACGGCCGGGGGCAGGCCACCGATTTCGCGGTCGCTGCCGATGAGGCGGGGATCACCGTGCGCCCGTTCGCCGACCACGGGGTGCGGGTGACGATCGCCGAGCCGGTGGCCAACGACATCTTCATGAAGGTCGCCAGCAACCAAAACTGAGTGGTGACTGTCAGAGCCGCCACCTAGGCTGCTCCTTACATGCCACCCACCACTGTCACGCACCCGCATCCCGCTGCGACCGACCCGTCGCGGCGGCGGGCCGGCACTTCGCTGTGGCGGCTGCGAGGCTATCTCGCGCCGTACGTCTGGGCGCTGGTCGTGATGGCGGTGTCCGCGGTCGGCACCGTTGCCGCAGCGCTGTCGATCCCGCTGGTGGTCCGGGCGATCATCGACGGGCCGATCACCTCCGGTGACCGCGCGGCGATCTGGCCGCTGGGTCTGCTCGCGCTACTGCTGGGGGCGGTGGAGGCCGGGTTGATCCTGCTGCGCCGCTGGGTGCAGGCCAGCGCGGTGCTCGGGCTCGAGACCACTCTGCGCGGCGACCTCTACGCCAAGCTCGATTCGCTGCCGATGGCGTTCCATGCTCGCTGGCAGAGCGGGCAGCTGCTGTCCCGCGTGACAATCGACCTGTCGACGATCCGTCGCTTCTCCGGCTTCGGGCTGCTGTTCCTGGTGATCAACATCATCCAGCTCTTCGCCACCGTCGCCGTGCTGCTCAACCTGTACTGGCCGCTCGGCCTGGTCGTGGCGATAGCCGCGGTGCCGATCATCTGGCTCTCCCGATCGTTCGAGCACGGCTACGTGGTGGTGTCGCGCCGCGTGCAGGATCAGCAGGGCGATGTCGCCAGCCAGGTCGAGGAGGCCGCGCTCGGTATGCGGGTGATCCGCGCCTTCGGCCGGCGCGACCTTGCCTACGACAAGTACGACCGGCAGGCAAGCCAGCTGTTTGACAGCTCGGTGGCCAAGGTGCGGTTGTCAGCACGCTTCTGGACGTTTCTCGAGATCATCCCGAACGTCGCGTTGGCAATCGTGTTGCTGCTCGGGGCGATAGCGGTCGGCAACGGGTCGCTGTCGCTCGGCACCCTGGTCGCCTTCATCACGCTGATGTTGTCGCTGGTATGGCCGGTGGCGTCCCTCGGCGTGATCTTGTCGATGGCGCAGGAGGCGATGACCGCCGCCGACCGGGTGGTGGAGGTGCTGGACACCAAGTCGACCATCGTCGGCGGCGATCGGGTGCTCGACCAGCCGCGCGGCCGGTTGCGGTTCGAGGGCGTCGGGTTCGCCTTTCCCGACGCCGACCGCCCGTTGCTGCGTGACGTCGACCTCGACGTCGCCCCCGGCGAGACCGTCGCGGTCGTCGGTGCCACCGGATCCGGCAAGACGACGCTGACCGCGCTGGTGCCGCGGCTCTACGACGTCACCACCGGCCGCGTCACCATCGACGGCGTCGACGTCCGCGAGCTCACCATCGCGAGCCTGCGGCAGCTGGTGGCCACCGCCTTCGAGGAGCCGACCCTGTTCAGCATGAGCGCACGCGAGAACGTCACCCTGGGCCGCCCGGATGCCCCCGAGGCTGACATTCGCGAGGCACTGGAGGTGGCGCAGGCGAGCTTCGTCCACGACCTGCCCTGGGGGTTGGACACCCGCATCGGCGAGCAGGGCATGTCGCTGTCGGGTGGGCAGCGCCAGCGGTTGGCGTTGGCCCGAGCCGTGCTCGCCCAGCCACGCATCCTGGTGCTCGACGACACGTTGTCTGCGCTCGACGTGCACACCGAGGCGCTGGTCGAGGTAGCGCTGCGGGCGGTGCTGCGCGACGCCACCGGCATCGTTGTGGCCCACCGGGCGTCCACCGTGCTGCTGGCCGACAAGGTCGCCCTGCTCGAGGGCGGGACGATCACCGCAGTGGGTCGGCACAGCGACCTACTTGCGACGGTCCCTGCGTACCGCGAACTGCTGTCGGCCGACGCCGATTTGGCCGGGGCGGCGGCATGAGCACCGCCGCAGACTGGCGCGGCGTCGCCGCCGAGAGCCAGGACGACTTCACCGATCGGGTGACGCTGCTGCTGCGCGACCGCTCCCGCCGGCTGCTGACCTCACTGCTGCGTCCGCACCGGCGCATCCTGGCGGTTGTGCTGGCGGTTGTGCTCGTCGAGAACGCCGCCCGACTGGCCATCCCCTACCTCGTCAAGGAGGGCATCGACCGCGGCATCCCGCCCATGCAGGCCGGTGAGGGCAGCTCGGTGCTCACCACCATCACCGTCGTCGTGCTTATGACCGTGGCCGTGCAAGCGGTCGCCCGACAGGCCTTCCTCACGATGAGCGGTCAGGTCGGGCAGCGGGTGCTGCTCGAGCTGCGGCGGCGGCTGTTCCGGCACTTCCAGCGGCTGAGCCCTGCGTTCCACGACCGGTACACCTCGGGGCGGATGATCAGCCGGATGACCTCCGACATCGAGGCCATCGACGAGATGCTGGACACCGGCTTCGACGGGCTGATCAACGCCGCGCTCACCCTGGTCGGCACCGCGGTGCTGCTGCTGGTGCTCGACGTCCCGTTGGGGCTGGTGGCACTGGGTAGTTTTCCGTTGCTGCTGTGGCTGAGTGCCTGGTTCCGCCGCGAGTCGGCCGTCGCCTACCGGCGCACCCGGGAGACGGTCGCCGCCGTGATCGTGCACTTCGTGGAGACCATGACGGGCATTCGGGCGGTGCAGGCCTTTCGCCGGGAGACCCGCAACGAGGAAATCTTCGGTCAGGTCAACGACGACTACCGGCTGGCCAACATGCGGGCCTTCCGGTTGATCGGGCTGTTCATGCCCGGCATCAAGCTCATCGGCAACGTGACGATCGCCATCACGCTGATCTACGGGGCGTACCGCACCCTCGACGGTGCCGTGACGATCGGTGCGCTGGCCGCCTTCTTGATCTACCTGCGGCAGTTCTTCGAGCCGATGCAGGACATCAGCCAGTTCTACAACACCTTCCAGTCCGCCGGCGCGGCGCTGGAGAAGCTGTCCGGCGTGCTTGAGGAGGAGCCCGACGTCCCCGAGCCGAGCCGC
Source organism: Nocardioidaceae bacterium (assembly GCA_013696365.1). Lineage (GTDB taxonomy): Bacteria > Actinomycetota > Actinomycetes > Propionibacteriales > Nocardioidaceae > JACCVL01. The sequence continues at coordinate 1,699 of JACCYS010000032.1, read as the reverse complement.
CCGGTGCCGCTGACCGAACCACACGGCACGGTGCATTTCGACGACGTGCGCTTCGAATATGTCGAGCACCGGCCGGTGCTGCAGGCACTTGACCTGGACGTGCCCGCCGGTCAGACCCTCGCAGTGGTCGGCGCGACCGGGGCAGGCAAGACGACCATCGCCAAGCTGATGGCCCGCTTCTACGACCCGAGCGGCGGCCGGGTGCTGCTCGACGGCATCGACCTGCGGGATCTGTCCGAGACCGACCTGCGGGCTGCCGTCGTGATGGTCACCCAGGAGAACTTCGTCTTCGCCGGAACGGTGGCCGACAACATCCGCTTCGGCCGACCGGCGGCCAGTGACGCGGAAGTGGTCGCAGCCGCCGAGGCGATCGGCGCCGACGCGTTCATCGCTGACCTACCTGAGGGCTACCAGACCCGAATCGAGTCGCGCGGCGGCCGGCTGTCGGCCGGGCAACGTCAACTGGTCGCATTCGCCCGGGCGTTCCTCGCCGACCCGGCGGTGCTGATCCTCGACGAGGCCACCTCGTCGCTGGACGTGCCCAGCGAGCGGCTGGTGCAACGCGCGCTGAGGACGATCCTCGCCTCTCGGACGGCGATCATCATCGCCCACCGGTTGTCCACGGTCGAGATCGCCGACCGGGTGCTGGTGCTCGAGGATGGCACCGTGGTTGAGGACGGCGCACCGGCAGCGCTGATCGCGTCCGAAGGCGGGCGCTACGCGGGGCTGCATGCGGCGTGGGTCGAGTCTCTCGCCTGAGGATGGGTAGCCTGGCGCTACCGTGACCACGTGCACCACCCCCGCGCGAGGTGAGCGGCGGCGGCTTCTTTGTACGACCACGGTGACCCCGGGGTTGACTGACGAAGGGAGTGCGGGTGAGCAACGACGGCTCGGCCGACCTGGTCCAGCTGCTCACACCCGAGGGCGAGCGGCGCAAGCATCCCGACTACCGGTGTGACCTCGACGACGCGGCGATCCGGGACCTCTACCGCGACCTGGTGCTGACCCGGCGCATCGACACCGAAGCGACCGCGCTGCAACGCCAGGGCGAGCTCGGCATCTGGGCCTCGCTGCTCGGCCAGGAGGCCGCGCAGATCGGCTCCGGCCGGGCGCTACGCCCGCAAGACCACGCTTTCCCGACCTACCGTGAGCACGGCGTCGCCTGGTGCCGTGGGGTCGACCCGCTGCGGTTGCTCGGGTTGTTCCGCGGCGTCGACCAAGGCGGCTGGGACCCCCGCGAGACCAACTTCCACCTGTACACAATCGTGATCGGTGCGCAGACTCTGCACGCCACTGGCTATGCCATGGGCATCCAGCGCGACGGTGCCGTCGGCACCGGCGACGCCGACCGGGACGCCGCGGTGATCGCCTACTTCGGTGACGGCGCCACCAGCCAGGGCGACGTGAACGAGGCGTTCATCTGGGCCAGCGTGCTGAACGCACCGGTGGTCTTCTTCTGCCAGAACAACCAGTGGGCCATCTCGGAGCCGATCGAGCGGCAGAGCCGGATCCCGCTCTACCAGCGAGCCATGGGGTTTGGATTCCCCGGCGTACAAGTCGACGGAAACGACGTGCTCGCCTGCCACGCGGTGGCGACCGCCGCGCTGCAGCGCGCCCGCGAGGGGCAGGGCCCGACCCTGGTCGAGGCCTTCACCTACCGGATGGGGGCGCACACCACCTCCGACGACCCGACCCGCTA
>JACCYS010000014.1 GCA_013696365.1 Nocardioidaceae bacterium | reverse complement strand
AAAAAACAGCACCAGCCCGGCGGCAATGGCGATGACGGTGTCGTCGAAGCTGCCCAACCAGGGCGCGGCGTCCCCGAGCACGGCGACGTTGCTGAGCAGGCCAGGCACGATCCACAGGAACGCCGCCGCCGAGAAGACCCCGAGAACCATCTTCTCGCCCTGCGACATCGCACCAAGGTCGCTGATCTGGTCGTCGATCATGGCGCGCCCGCCGGGCACGTCGTCCAGGTGGAAGCGGAACAGCACCCGGGTGATCAGCAGCCAGGCGATGCCGAGGAACACCACGACGGTCGGCACCCCCAACATCATCCACTGCAAGAAACCGACGGTCTTGTCCAGCTCGGAGCTGATGTAGCCGGCGACGATGGCGTTGGGCGGGCTGCCCAGCAGGGTGCCCAGCCCGCCGATCGACGCCGACCAGGCGATCGACAGCACCAACGCCACCCCGAAGACCCGCACGTCGCGATCCTCGACGAGGTCACTGACCGCTCCGCCGGCCTGCAGCCGTTCGCCGAGATCGCCGGCGTCGGCCCGTCCGGCAGATGTGCTGCTTGCTGCCCCGGGCGCGGTGGTCGTGCTGCGTTCGACCACCAGGGTGAGCACGCTCATCGCGATCGGCAGCATCATCAGCGTGGTCGCGGTGTTGGAGACCCACATCGACAAGAATGCGGTGGAGATCATCATCCCCAAGATGATCCGTCGCGGGTGCGTGCCGACCCGGCGCAGTGTCAGCAGCGCGATCCGGCGGTGCAGGTTCCACTTCTGCATGGCGATGGCGATGAGGAAGCCGCCCAGGAACAGGAACACGATGGGGTCGGCATACGGCAGGGTGGCCTCGTCGATCGTGCCCTCGGTGAATGCCGGGAAGGCCACGATCGGCAGAAGGGCGGTCGCCGACAGCGGCAGCGCCTCGGTCATCCACCAGACCGCCATCAGGGTGGCCACCGCCGCAACGATGCGACCGTCGGCGGACAGCTCTGCACCGCCCAGCAGCAGGTAGACCGCGCCGGCGAGCACCAGACCGAGCACCCGGTACAGCCACACCCGGCCGACGGCACGCGGCTTGTCGCGGTCGTCCGGCTCGTAGTCGTATGCGCCCTGCTCGCGGACGATCCGATCCTCAGACTTGCTGCTCATGGCACCCTCCGACCCTCGACCGGGTCGCAGGCTACACCGATTTGAGCGGTCTGACCGTGCCTTAGGCGTCCAATTCGTCGGCGAGTGCGCGCAGCAGTGCAGCTGTCTGCTTGGCGGTGCGCCCCTCGGGGTGTCGGCCGTGCCGATAGTCGTTGCCGAGCCGGTCCAGCAGGCCGATCAGGTCCTCGACGATCACGGTCATGTCCTCGGCCGGCTTGCGCCTGGCCTTGGCCACCGACGCCGGCGCGTCCAACACCCGTACCTGCAGGGCCTGGTCGCCTCGGCGTCCCTGGACGACCCCGAACTCGACCCGGGTGCCGGCGCGCAGCGTCGCGGTGCCCGCGGGCATCGCGTCGGAGCGAACGAAGACGTCGCCCCCGTCCTCGGTGGTCAGGAAGCCGAACCCCTTGTCCGCGTCATACCACTTGACCTTGCCTGTGGGCACCGTCTGGCCTCTCGTTGTTCGTCGGGGTGTGCTCGGCGGTCAAAGCGTACGGCCGGCGGCGTTCGCGGCCAATCGGCTTTGCAACGGGGGGCTCAGCGCCAGCGCTCCGGGTCGGGCAGCAGCTCGTTCATCGCCCCGGATCGGAAGCCGCGCGCGTCCACCTCGACGCTGTCGAACCCGGCCGCCAGCACTGCCGCCCGCACCTGCGTGCTTGCGTCCACCGCCGGCACAGCGACGGAGTCCACCTCGATGCGGGCCCGGTCACCGAGGTCACGCACACGCTGATCGCGGACGGCGATGCCGGCCTCGGCCAACGCAGCCCGCAGCCCGTCCTCGGCCCGCTCCACCCGCTCGAGACGCTCCCGGCTGACCTGCACGCCGTAGGCGATCCGCGAGCTGAGACACGCCGCCGCAGGCTTGTCCCACGTCACCAGACCCCACCGTCGTGACGCCTCGCGCACGTCGGTCTTGGTCAGCCCAGCGTCGCGCAGCGGCGTGCGGGCGCCCCGAGCCGCGGCGGCGACGATCCCGGGCCGGAAGCCGGCAACCACGTCGTCGGCGTTGGTGCCGGTGGCCACCACGTTGAGCCCGAGCTCGGTGGCCACCGGACCGAGGGTGTCCAACAGCTCGGACTTGCAGAACCCGCAGCGGTCACCGGCGTTGGCTCGGTATCCGGCACGCTGCAGCTCATGGGTGGTCGGGTTCACCTGGCGCACGCCCAGCCCGGTACAGAAGTCGGCAGCCGCGGCCCGCTCCACCGCCGGCAGAGATGGCGATAAGGCTGTGGCAGCGACCACCTGCTCGGCACCCAGCGACCGTCTGGCCGCCGCCAGCAACATTGCCGAGTCAGCTCCGCCGCTGAAGGCGACCAGAACCGAGCCATACGAGCGCAGGTGTGCGTCGAGGTCGGCCAGCCGACGCGCCAGCAGCTGCCGGTCGACCTCCGCGGTGGCGGGTCGAGTCGCGGTGCTGCGGGTCGTCATGGAGTCACCCTAAGCCGCACCTCGCCAGCTGCGGCGGCATCAGGGGGTGGGGATGTGACGAGCGGCGGCAAGCAGGTCGGCGGTACGCACCAGCTTGACCCGGGGCCGCCCCTGCTCGGCACCGGCTCGCCGCTCGACGGCGTCGATGGCCTGCCACCCCGGGTCGGTGACCAGGTCGGGCTGCTTGGTCCGCAGCCAGCCCTCGAGCCGGGCCGCTCGATCGGCCGGTGGGTGCTGGGCGCCCGCGTCGGCAACCGTTGCGAGGTCGGCGAGCAGCCGGGTGACGGTCTCCCTGGCGTCCTTCTTGTTCGTGCCGATGACCCCGGTCGGGCCGCGCTTGATCCACCCCACCACGTACTCGCGGTCGTGCCCGTCAACCCTGCCCCGCTCATGCGGGATGTGGCCGGCAACCGGGTCGAACGGCAGGCCGTCGACGGGCACACCGACATATCCGACCGCGCGCACCACCAGCCCCGTGTCGACGACCTCGCGCACCCCGCTGTCGTGGGCCAGCACTCGACCCTCGGTGTCGGCGACCAGGTCGTTGCACGCCAGATCGACCCGCTCGACCCGTCCGTTACCGTGCAGCGCGGCCGGCGAGCGCAAGAACCGGAAGACCAACCGCCGCGCGCCACGCCGCTGCGGGCGACCGGCGAGAGCCCGCAGCGTCTTCAGGTTGCGGCGTACGACCGGTGGCAGGCCGTCGTCGTCAACGTCCAGCGCCCCGCTCGGCTCGACCACCACGTCGACGTCGGCGAGGTCACCGAGCTCGCGCAGCTCGAGCGTGGTCCAGGTGGCCTGGGCGGGCCCCCGCCGCCCGACGACCAGAACCTCGCGGACGGCGCTGCCGGCGAGCACCTCGAGCGCGTGGTCGGCGATGTCGGTGCGGTTGAGGTCGGCCACCGGGGAGCACAGCATCCTGGCGACGTCCAGCGCCACGTTGCCGTTGCCCACCACCACGGCTCGCTCGTGCTGCAGCGACAGACCGAGATCGGGGTAGTGCGGGTGGCCGTTGTACCAGCCGACCACGTCAGTCGCCGCCACGCTGCCGGGAAGCTGCTCGCCGGGCACCTCCAGGTGCCGGTCGCTCTGAGCGCCCAGGGCATAGACGACGGCGTCATAGGCAGCCAGCAACTCGTCCCGGCTCACGTCGCCGCCAAGGTCGATGTTGCCGAACCAGCGGAAGCGTTCGTGCGCCGCGATCTGTTCGAAGGTGGCCGCCACCGACTTGATCTTCGGGTGGTCTGGCGCGACCCCGGAGCGGACAAG
>JACCYS010000005.1 GCA_013696365.1 Nocardioidaceae bacterium | reverse complement strand
ATCGCTCGGGGGTGTCGGCCGGCAGCAAAAAGACCGCCGCAAGCGTGACCACACCACGCATGGCGGCCCAGCTGACCAGCATCGGCACCTGCCACGGGGGGTTGCGGTCGACCCGTCGGATGCTCGGGATCAACCGCGGGACGTACGTGGCGGGAAAGACCCAGACAATGCGCAGCACCAACACGGCGGCGATCAGAGCCGCCCCCACAAGCAGGGTGCGGGTGATGCCGATGTCGCTCGCCTCCAGGTCGACGAGCAGCCGGCGCAGCTGCAGCCCGATAAGCAGAAAAACCAGGCCTTTAAGCAGAAACTGCACGGCGGACCAGATCGTTCGCTCGAAGATCCGCGATGCCGCGTGTTGGATCGTCGGCGAGCGGTGGCCGAGCAACAACCCTGCCACCACAACTGCCAGAACGCCGGAGGCATGCACCTCCTCTGCCGGCAGATACGCCAGCCACGGTGTCAACAGCGACACCACACCGTCGGTGACCGGGTCGGTGACGCGCGAGCGAAGCGTCGCCACCAGCCACCCCACTGCCAACCCGACCAGCAGGCCACCGCCGGCGGACAGCGCGAAGTCAACAGCGATCTCACCGACGCTGACGGTGCCGCTGATCGCGACGATGGCCAACCGCAGGCACACCAGCGCGGTGGCGTCGTTGACCAGGCTCTCGCCCTTCAGAATGGTGACTACCCGCCGCGGCATGCCGACGCGGCGAGCGATCGTCATCGCAGCAACGGCGTCCGGGGGTGCCACCACTGCCCCCAACGCGAGTGCCGCCGCCAACGGCACCTCTGGCAGCAGAAGTGTGGTGAGCAGCCCGATGCCGATGGTCGTGAAGACCACCAACCCCACCGACAGCAGGCCGATCGGTCTCCTGTTGCGGCGGAAGTCGACCAGCGAGGTGCGGATTGCTGCGGAGTACAGCAGCGGCGGGAGCAACCCCAGCAGCACGACCTCGGGGAGCAGCTCGATCTCGGGCAGGCCGGGAACGAACGAGGCGGCGATGCCGACGGCCACCAGCAGCAGTGGGGCTGAGATGGCGAAGCGGCCGGCTAGCGAGTTGAGGGCGGTGACCGCAGCGGCAAGCACAACGGCAAGCAGCGCGATCTCCACGCCATCATTGTCTCAGCCGCAGAGCACCTGCCCGGACGTCGTGACCGGCGGTGGTCAGGGCGGTGGTCAGGGCGGTGGTCAGCGCGGTGGTCAGGGCGACGGTCGGGGCGACGGTCGGGCGGCGACTGCAGGCGGCTCGTGAGCGGCCGCAGACTGTGGTCGGGCCTCGGGCAGACTGTCGCCGGACTCAGCGGCGGCATCCATCAGCCCGTCCTCGAGAATCGCCATGACCAGGACGAATCCGAGCAACCCCAGCGGCAACAGCACCACCCCGGCGATGACCAGTGTCATCTCAATCTCCCCCGTTTGATTCCTACACCTGTTCTAGGATCCCCCACCGCCCGGCACTTGCCAACCAGCCTTTCGGTCATGGATCGACACGAGTGATGCTCTGCCCCGCTGATACATTGCGGGCGTCTCGCGTCGGTCCGATCGGTTCCCTGCTGACCGCCCAGGCAGCCGAGTGCGGCGCTGTGGGGCACCGCCAGCTGCCGTCGTGACCTCTAAGACCGCACTGGATCTGGCCTCAAGCGGCCACCCCGTCGGCCTGCGCCTGCGCCTCGGTCGCAAGCTGCCGCGCCCGGCCCGGCCGGGGGTCGTCGCAGAAGGCCGAGTGGTCGTCGAGGTTGAGCGTCACCAGCACGGCCGCGCTGCGCACAGCGGCCGCACCGAACAGGGCCGCCGCCACCGCATCCCCGCGCAGCCGCGGGTTGCCGTCGCGGGCCAGCCGGGATGCGTGCCGGACCACCTCGGCGGCCAGCTCGGCCAGCGACATCGGAACGTCGGTGGCCGCCGACAGCGTCTCGACCAACTGAGCCGCGCGACTGTTGTCGTCGCGCGGCAGCCGCACCGCCGCCAGGTAAGCCCCGTACGCGGCGGCGTCAGCGTCGGCCAGCGGCTCCAGTCGGCGCTGCAGCTGTTGGCATCCGTCAGCCGTGGCCTCATCGTCGGAGAACTGCGCCACCATCGTCGTCAGCGCGGCGCTCAGTGAGGCGGTGACCCCGGTGACCGCGCCGGCTCCCGGAGCAGGCGTACGTTCGGCGACGGCATCGGCAAGGGCGCCGACCCGCAGATCGAGCGTTGGCGCTGAATCTCTGGCGGAGTTCATCGGGCCACAGTGTCAGGACAGGCCGACGATCTGCCCGTGGTCGTCGATGTCCACCCGCTGCGCCGCCGGCGAGGCGCCGAGCCCCGGCATCGTCTGCATCTCGCCGCAGATCGGGTACACGAAGCCTGCACCGCCGACGCCCGCACCTCGCGGACCGGCAGTCGCCAGCCGGTCGGTGCACCCTTGAGGGTGGCGTCGGAGGAGATCGACAAGTGCGTCTTGGCGATGCAGACCGGCAGGCGCCCGAAGCCGTTGCGCTCGTAGGTGTCCAGCTGGCGCGCGGCGGCCGGGCTGTAGTCGACCCCGTCGGCGCCGTAGACGCGGGTGCCCACGGTCTCGATCTTGGTGCGCAGCGACGCGTCGTCGGGGTACAGCAGCGCGAACTCCGACGGCTCATCGGCCGCCTCGGCGACGGCCTCGGCGAGCTCGGTCGCGCCGGCGCCACCGTCGGTGAAGTGGGTGCACACGGCTACCCGCACGCCCAGCTCGGCGGCAATGTCGCGGATCGCCTGATGCTCGGACTCGTGATCGCCGGGGAAGGCATTGATCGCCACCACCGGCGTGACGCCGTGCATGCGGATGTTCTCGACCTGCTTGCGCAGGTTGGCGCCACCGATGTGCACCTCGTCGGGATTCTCGGCCAGCATCGCCTCGGGGATGGGCTTGCCGGCGACGACCCGGTGCCGTCCCGAGTGCGCCTTGAGCGCCCGTACGGTGGCGACGACGACGGCCGCATCGGGGGTGAGGCCGGACGAGCGGCACTTGATGTTGAAGAACCGCTCGGCGCCCATGTCGGCGCCGAACCCCGCCCCGGTGATGAGGAAGTCGCCGCCGCGGATGCCGATCATGTCGGCGATCACCGACGAGTTGCCGTGCGCGATGTTGCCGAACGGTCCGGCGTGCACCAGCACCGGAGTGTTCTCGTAGGTCTGCATCAGGTTGGGCTTCATCGCGTCGCGCAGCATCACGGCCATCGACCCGGCGCCCCCGATGTCCTTGGCGGTGACGGCGTCACCGGCCGGGGTGTAACCGACGACGATGCGGTCCAGCCGCTGCCGCAGCTCGATGAGCGACGTCGACAGCGCCAGCACCGCCATCACCTCCGACGCGGCGGTGATGTCGAAGCCTGTCTGTCGGGTCACCCCGTCCATCCGCGAACCGAGCCCAACAACGATGTTGCGCAGCGCGCGGTCGTTGACGTCGAGCACCCGCCGCCAGGTGATGGCGTTGAGGTCGAGTCCGGTGGCGTTGCCCTGGTGCAGGTGGTTGTCGACCAGGGCGGACAGCAGGTTGTGTGCAGCGGTGACCGCATGGAAGTCGCCGGTGAGGTGCAGGTTGAGGATCTCCATCGGCACGACCTGGCTGTAACCGCCGCCGGCCGCACCGCCCTTGATGCCGAACGTCGGGCCCATCGACGGTTGTCGGATGGCGATCGTCGCCGTCCGGCCGACGTGCCGCATCGCCTGGCCGAGCCCGACGGTGGTTGTCGTCTTGCCTCGCCCAAGGGTGTCGGCGTCACCGCGGAGACCACCACATACTTGGCGCGGGGGCGGTCGGCCAGCTCGTCGATGGCCTCCAACCGGATCTTGGCGACGTCGTCGCCATGCGGCTCAAGGGATGCGGGCCGATCCCCATCTCGGCAGCAATGTCGCCGAGTGGCTTGAGGCTCGCCCGCTGGGCGATCTCGAGGTCGGAGGGAAAACTCATGACACTCCTCGTACGGGGCACGTCGTCGTGCCACGCACAGGGTGGCCACGCCAGAAGCCGAAAGTCTCCCCGTCCGCAACGGATTGCGTGATGCGCAACGGACTAGCGGTCAGGTGTTGCTTTCGGGCCGGGTGTCGGGGTCGCCGAGCGGGTGCAGCGCCGTGTGCGTGCCGGCCAGGTCGCCTTCCAGCGTCTCGTGCGTGTCCCCCGCCCGGCGGGCCTGTTCTCGCTGGCGGGCGAAGTAGTGCGCGATCGGTACGTCGGTCGACGAGTGCGACAGGATCGACAGTACCACCACGATCGCCACCAGGTGGAATACCTCGTCGGCGCGCGGCGCGCCGCTCTCGAGCACGATCAGGCCGTAGACCACCGACGCGAAGCCCTTGGGCCCGAACCACGCCACCGCCGCCTGCTCCTGCCAGGACAGCTGGCTGCCGATGAACGACAGGGCGATCGCCACCGGCCGCGCCACGAGGAGGGCGAGCACCGCGAAGACGTAACCCAACAGCGGGATCTCCCCCATGAATGTCGGTGAGATCAGGGCGCCGAAGACGAGGATCGCCACCAGCTTGAGCAACTCGGTGATCAGCTCGCCGAACTCGTGGTACGAGTCGCGCAGCTCCGGCCCCGCGGTGGCGACCGTGATGCCGGCGGCGAACGCGGCGAGGAACAGGTTGGCGTGGGTGATCTCGGCCAGCGAGAGCACGATCAGCCCGATGGCCACCGAGGTGAGCTTCTCGTACTTTGACGTCGTGGCGCTGAACTTGCTCCGCAGCAGCCAGATCGCGATCAGGGGGACCGCGACACCGATCCCCACTCCCAGCGCCAGCTCGATGACCAGGGACCCCGATTCGACCCTCGGACCGCCGACGACGGCCAGCAGCACCAGCACCACCGGTAGTGCCAGCCCGTCGTTGAGACCCGACTCCACGTTGAGCAGGTGCCGCAACCGACCGGGCACCTCCTCGCGGCCGACGATGGCGGCGGCGAAGACCGGGTCGGTAGGCGCGAGCACGGCGGCCACGAGCAGCGCCTCCGGCCAGGGCAGCCCGGCGACCACGACGGCCAACACTCCGGTCACGAGGAACGTCAACGGCATCCCGAGCAGCAGCGCCCGGCCCGGCAACTTCCAGGCGAGGGTGAGGTCGCGTACGCCGATCCGCTGACCGTCGGTGAAGAGCACCGAGAACAGCGCGAGCTCGGCCAGCACCGTGACCAGCTCGTCCCCAGGTCGCAGGTCCACGACCCCGAGGACGCCGTCGCCGAGCAAGAACCCGGCGACCAGGAACAGCACGGCCGTCGACAACACGCTGCGGTGCGCCAACCCGGAGATCAAGACGCCGAGCAGCAGCACCACCGAGAAGGCCAGCAGGAGCTCCACCCGGTCAGTCTGCCGGTGTCGGTCTACAGTGCGTGACCCGGACGTCGGGCGAGGGAGGCACGATGCGCGGGGTCTACCTGCCCGGTGGCAGCAAGGTGTCCATCCGGGTTGTCACCGACCCGGAGCCCGGGCCGGGCCAGGTGCTCGTGCGCCCGCGCGCCTCCACGATCTGCGGCAGCGACCTGCGGGCGATCTACCGCGAGCACGTAGGCGAGGGCGCTGAAGCCTACCTGGGGTTCGTCGCCGGCCACGAACCGTGCGGCGACGTGGTCGCCGTCGGGCCGGGGTGCCTGCGCGCCGCCGTCGGCGACCGGGTTGTCGTCTACCACATCAGCGGCTGCGGGCTGTGCGACGACTGCCGCCGCGGCTACCAGGTGGGGTGCACCTCGACGGCTCGGCGGGCGTACGGCTGGCAGCGCGACGGCGGGCACGCCGACTTGTTGCTTGCTGAGGAGCGCGACCTGCTGCCCCTGCCCGACGTGCTCAGCTACCTCGACGGCGCGTGTGTGGCGTGTGGCTTCGCGACGGCGTACGAGGGGCTGTGCCTCGCCGAGGTGTCTGGCCGTGACCAGTTGCTGGTGACCGGTCTTGGTCCTGTCGGGCTGGCCGTAGGGCTTCTTGCCCGCGCAATGGGCGCCAGCACGATCGTTGGTGTCGACCCGGTCCATGCTCGCCGCGAGCTGGCGATCGAGCTTGGTGCGGTGGATGTCACCGACAGCGGAGATGGTGGCCTGCTGGCCGACCTGCTGCCCGGTGGAGCCGAGGTGAGCATCGACTGCTCCGGCAGCGGCACCGGCCAGGCCACGGCCATCACCAACACCAGACGCTGGGGCAGGTGCGTGCTGATCGGCGAGGGTGGCCAGCTCAACCTGAATGTCAGCCAGCACCTGATCCACCGCCAACTGACGCTGATCGGCTCGTGGGTGTCCAGCACGGTGCGGATGACCGAGCTGCTGGACAACTTGGCTCGCTGGCAGTTGCACCCGGATCGGGTCGTGACCGACACGTTCGGGCTGGACGACGCCGCCGAGGCGTACCTGGTCGCCGACGCCGGGCTTGGCGGCAAAGTGGGGCTGACACTGCCTGCCCTGTCGTAAACGGCCGACGGACCGGTCGCCGACGGTGTTCGTGGCGACCGTCGCCGCGGCGTTCAGGCGCAACAGGTCACCGGTGCACGACGATGCCAAGAGCCGCCGCGGCCCGGAGGCTTTTGTCCCGAGTCCACAGGCGCACCCCGGCGGTCAGCAACGGTGCGGCCAGGATGTGCGCGTCAGCGAGGCTCAAGCCCTGCCCGTGCAGGTGACGCTCCTCAACGAGACTCATGACCTCAGCATGCCGACCGATGAGATCCAGTGCGTCGTTAGGGGGTCTCCCGACCGATCGGCGGTGCCCCACAGCACCGCACTCGACCGTGCCGTCTCGCGTCGAACGTTGAAGCGGACGAAGATGCCGGTTCTCGGCCGCCTCTGGATTCCGCCGGTCATCGTCGAAAAGAGCCTCTGACCTGTGTAAACGCGGTCCCGACGTCGTTGGGCGCCGTTGGCCCGAATCGGTCTCGGCGTGACTTCTTGCGGACTACTTGCGGACTACTACCGCGCGCTACTCCTCGACGCGAGCAGCGACTGCGGCTTCGATCCAGGCGGGATCGCGGCGAACGCCGACGATGGCCAGTACGTCGATCCGGTCGTTGTTCACCCCGTAGACCGCCATGTAGGGAAGCGCTTCAACAGGACCCGCCGATACTCCTCAAAGAGGACGGCGCCGGACTCGGGGAACAGGACTATTCGCTCGATCTGCTCTTGAAGCCGGCCACGGAATCGGCCCGGTAGAGCCGCGTCGCGTTCGGCGTAGAAGACGAGGATCGGATCCAAGTCCTCCTCGACCCCGGGGTGGAAGACCAGGCGACGCGCAGTCACACCCAGCGCGAGCCGATCCGAGCGTTGAGCTCGTCCCAGGTCAGCCCGATCGACGGGTCAGCCTGAAGCTCCGCGGCCCGGGACTGGATCATCGTCTTCTGCTCCTCGGTCACCTCGATCTGGGACTGATCCACGGTGCTCTCGATGTACTCGACCAGCTCCAAGCGCTCATCCAGGCTCATGGCCTCGATGGCTGACTGCAGAGCGGGATTGACCATGCCCTCAGATTACCTCCACGGGCCGACACGCATGTGCAGCTACTCAGACGGATCGGCCTTGTGGCGCCATCGGTCGAACTCGTCGACCATCGCGTCCACCTCGGACTCGTCGAGCTCCAGAATCGCATCGAGCCGGATCCTCCCGGCCGCAGCTATCGCCCTGGCTTCCTCCGCGCATGCGGGTGCTGAAACCCGGGAGGCAGGGACGTGTCCCCGAAGATCTGCGTTGCCGACGTCATGGCATCGAACGGTGCGGTCCCGTCCCTGCCGAGGCGATCGAGTTCATCGTGAAAATCGGTGGCGTGGCTCAGGCAGACTGGGCGGATGCTCATGACGGTCTCGACGACGCACGCTCCGGCGACGGACCTGGGGTATCTCCTGCACAAGCACCCTGACCGGGTTCAGGAGTTCGAGCAGTCGTTCGGGACGGCCACCGTGTTCTACCCGGAGGCAGGCGAGGACCGCTGCACGGTCGCGCTCACCTTGGAGATCGACCCGATCCGCTTGGCCAGGTCGCGCGCCCGGGATGCCCCCGACTTCAGCCTGCCCAGTACGTCAACGACCGCTCGTACGCCGCGTCCTCACTGCTTGGCGTCGCCATGGCCGACGTCTTCAGTACGGCGCGCAGCGGTCGGTGCGCATCCCGGCAGGAGCTCGCCGACGAGGCGATCCCGCTGGAGACGAGTTCGCGGTGCTTCCATGCCGCGGTGGTGCTGAGATCGCGCACCGCTTCTTCGAACCGCTCGGCTGGACGGTGAAGGCGACCCCGATCTCGCTGGACGACGCCTTCCCCGACTGGGGCGACTCCCGCTACGTGCACCTCCGACTGGACGGGACTGTCCGCCTCGCGGACGCCCTGAACCAGTTGTACGTCCTGCTGCCGGTCCTCGATGAGTCCAAGCACTACTGGCAAGGGCCTGACGAGGTCGACAAGCTGCTGCGCTCGGGTGAGGGCTGGCTGACAGACCACCCCGACAAGGACTTGATCGCCCGCCGCTACCTCGGTCGTAGTGGTGACCTGACCCGGAGCGCGCTGGCACGGCTCGCTGAGCTGGGGGACGAGGTCGACGACGCGGTGGAGCCTGCGGCCGACGAAGAAGTCGAGCAGCCCGTCGAGAAGCGGATTCCGCTGAACACGCAGCGGCACGAGGCCGTACACGCGGTGCTCCTGGAACTCGAGGCGAAGTCCGTGATCGATCTCGGCTGCGGACCTGGCCAGTTCCTGGCGCGTCTGGTGAAGACCTCGGCGTTCACCCGGATCGCTGGGTGTGACGTCTCGGCACGCTCGCTGCAGCAGGCCGGGCGCAGGCTGCACGTCGACCGGATGAGCGAGCGTCAATCCGACAGGATCGAGCTCTTCCAGGGCGCCCTCACCTATGAGGACCCCCGGTTCGCCGGTTTCGACGCCGCCGTCCTGATGGAAGTCGTCGAGCACGTCGACCAGCCCCGGCTTGAGGCACTGGAGAGTGTCGTCTTCGGGGAGGCACGTCCTGGAGCCGTCGTGGTGACAACTCCGAACAGCGAATACAACGCTCTGTACGAGGGTCTGGTGGGAATGCGGCACCCGGATCACCGTTTCGAGTGGACTCGCGCGGAGTTCGCCGAATGGTCGGACCGGGTCGCGTCGACGTACGGCTACTCGGTCGACGTACGCGGCATCGGGGAGCGCGACCAGCAGCTCGGCACACCGACGCAGATGGCGGTGTTCACCCGTGGCTGAGGCAGGCCGGACGACGCAGATCACCGTCCCCGCGATGGGGCTGGTGGTCCTCGTCGGCGTGTCCGGCAGCGGCAAGTCGACGTTCGCCGCCCGCGACCACTTCAGGCCGACTGAGGTCATCTCCAGTGACTTCTGCCGCGGGCTGGTGGCCGACGACGAGAACGACCAATCGGCCACCCCGGATGCGTTCGACGTCCTGCACTACATCGTGGGCACCCGTCTCCGACGCGGTCTGCTGACTGTCGTCGATGCCACGCACGTCCAGCAGGCAGCCAGGGCATCGTTGGTGAAGCTCGCGAAGAGCCATGACGTCCTGGTCGACGCCATCGTTCTCGATGTGCCGGAGTCGATCGCCTACGCCCGTAACGTCGATCGCCCGGATCGCGACTTCGGTACGCATGTTGTGGCCCGGCAGCACCGCGACCTGAAGCGCTCTGTGGGTCGTATGAACAAGGAGGGCTTCCGCCGGGTCCATGTCCTGCGCGGCGAAGCGCAGAGCGCGGGAGCTGAGATCGTGCGCGAGCGTCCGTGGAACGACAAGACCGACGTCCACGGGCCCTTCGACGTTATCGGCGACATCCACGGCTGCGCGTCCGAGCTGCGCACGCTGCTGACCGGGCTCGGCTGGCAGTTGGAGTACGAGGCCGAACTGGCAGTCGGAGCCGCTCACCCGGAAGGGCGGCAGGCGGTCTTCGTCGGCGACCTCGTCGACCGCGGCCCCGACACACCGGGGGTGCTGCGCCTGGTCATGGGCATGATCGCGACCGGGACGGCGCTCTGCGTCTCCGGCAACCACGAGGCGAAGCTCGTGCGTGCGCTCCAGGGCCGCAAGGTCACGGTCTCGCACGGATTGTCCGAGTCGTTGGAGCAGTTCGCCGACCAGCCGGACGATTTCCGCAGCGCTGCCCTGGACTTCATGGATGGGCTGATCAGCCACTACGTCCTGGACGACGGCCGGCTCGTGGTCGCGCACGCCGGTCTGAAGGAGGCCTATCACGGCCGGTCGTCCGGCCGGGTGCGCTCGTTCGCCCTGCACGGCGACGCCACCGGTGAGACCGACGAGTACGGCTTCCCGGTCCGCTATCCCTGGGCGCAGGAGTACCGCGGCCAGGCGATGGTCGTCTACGGCCACACCCCGGTTCCGCGTGCGGAGTGGATCAACAACACCGTCTGCCTGGACACCGGCGTGGTCTTCGGTGGCGAGCTGACAGCGCTGCGCTACCCCGAGCGCGAGATCGTCTCGGTACCCGCCGAGCAGCAGTGGTACGAGCCGGTCCGACCGCTCGGGCCGGCGACCGGGGATCGCGAGCGGTCGGTCCTGCGGATCGACGACGTCGCCGGCACCCGTTGGCTGGAGACCGTCCACGCAGGCAAGGTCAAGATCCCCGAGGAGAACGCCGCTGCCGCACTGGAGATCATGAGTCGGTTCGCCGTCGACCCGCGCTGGTTGATCTACCTCCCGCCAACGATGTCGCCGGCAAAGGCGACTCAGCGCGACGGATTCCTTGAGCATCCCGAGCAGGCCTTCGAGGAGTACGCCGAATGGGGCGTGACCCGGGCGGTGTGCGAGGAGAAGCACATGGGATCGCGTGCCATCGCGATCATCGCCAAGGATGCCGACGCGGCTGAGCGACGGTTCGGCGTGGGCGACGGCTCCACAGGCACGGTCTACACCCGCACCGGCCGCCCGTTCTTCGCCGACACCAGCGAGCTCCTCGGGAGGCTCCGCGTCGCCGCCTCGCCGCTGTTCGAGTCCTTTGAGACCGACTGGCTCGCCCTGGACTGCGAGCTGCTGCCGTGGTCGGCGAAGGCGATGGGATTGATCAAATCGCAGTTTGCGTCGGTAGGAGCGGCTGCTCGGAATGCCCTGCCCGAGGCGTTGTCAGTCCTCGACCGGGCCGCCGCACGTGGGTTGGACATGGCTGCACTGACCTCGCGCACTCAGCAGCGACTCACCAACGCCGGTGCTTTCCGCGACGCCTATGCGGCGTACTGCCGGCCCACCGACGGGCTCGAGGGCATCACTGTCGCGCCGTTTCAGATTCTCGCGGCCGAAGGGCGCGCCCTCGGATTGACCGAGTCGAACGAGTGGCACCTCGCGCAACTGGCGAAGCTAGACAGCGACCTGATCACGCCGACACGCCACCGCTTCGTCGACCTGTCGTCGGCCGCAGAGCGTGACGCGGCAACCGACTGGTGGTCGGGGCTGACCGCGGACGGGGGTGAGGGCATGGTCGTCAAGCCTGCCTATGTCCCGGGCGGTCGCGTGCAGCCCGGCCTGAAGATCCGCGGCCGTGAGTACCTGCGGATCATCCACGGCCCGGACTACACCGCCTGGCTTGAGGTCCTGCGCAGCCGTCTTCTCGGCAAGAAGCGACAGCTGGCCCAGCGCGAGCACGGGCTTGGCATGGACGCACTGGCGTCTTTCATCGCCCCCGAACCGTTGTGAAAGATCCACCAGTCCGTCTTCGCCGTTCTCGCCCTCGAGTCCGAGCCAGTCGACCCCAGACTCTGACCGGAGCCGGAACAACAGCCTTTCCTGTGGCCACCGCGAGTGCCTTGCCGTCCCAGTGGCCGATCCCAGGCGGC
>JACCYS010000369.1 GCA_013696365.1 Nocardioidaceae bacterium | reverse complement strand
CGATCGGTCCGCCACCTCCAACCGATAACGCCGCCCGCCGACCTGGGAGACCTCGAAGGCGTAGGTCTGCCCCTGGTAGCCGAGCTCGACGCTGCGGCCCACGACGTGGCTGGCCCGCGGTCGGCCGCCGCGAGCGGAGGCGAGGAACGAGGCCCGTTCGAGCGCCTCCTCGGCGTGGTACACGTCGATCGCCACGCTGAGCAGGGCGACGTCGGCGTGACTGGCGGGGGTCTCGGCCATCTCGGCGCCGACGCGGTCGAGCCATTGGGTGTCGGCCTCGCCGGATACGACCTCGGGACGCTCGAGCAGGTCGAGGAGGAACGACTTGGTGGTCGTACCGCCCTGGATGAGCACCGTCGTGTCGCGAAGCGCGCACCGCAGCCGCGCCAGCGCCTCGGGCCGGTCTCGGCCCCAGGCGATCACCTTCGCCACCATCGAGTCGTAGTCCGGTGGGATCACCTCGCCGGCGGCGATGCCGGTGTCCACCCTGATGCCCGGCCCTGTCGGCAGGCTGAACACGCTGACGGTGCCGGGGGCGGGGGCGAACCCCTCGTCGGCGTCCTCGGCGTTCAGCCGCACCTCGATGGCGTGACCCACCTCGGGGGGCACCTCGCCGGTCAGCTTCTCCCCCGCCGCCACCAGGAGCTGGAGTTTGACCA
The DNA here is from genome assembly GCA_013696365.1 of Nocardioidaceae bacterium. Taxonomy (GTDB): domain Bacteria; phylum Actinomycetota; class Actinomycetes; order Propionibacteriales; family Nocardioidaceae; genus JACCVL01. Next base: position 5,738 of record JACCYS010000369.1, on the reverse strand, counting down.
AGTCGAGTCCGGTGGTGGTCTCGGTGACCGGGTGCTCCACCTGCAGGCGGGTGTTCACCTCCATGAACGCGAAGGTCTTGTCCTGCGGCTGGTAGAGGTACTCGACCGTGCCCGCACCTTGGTAGCCGGCGGCCGACACCAGCGCGATCGACTTCTCACGGAGCTCGGTCTGCTGCTCGGCGCTCAGCACCGGAGAACCGGACTCCTCCACCAGCTTCTGGTTGCGGCGCTGGATGGAGCAGTCGCGCACACCTGGGGCCCAGACGGTGCCGTGCGCGTCGGCGATGACCTGCACCTCGATGTGCCGACCGCCGCCGACCAGGCTCTCCATGAAGACCACCGGGTCACCGAACGTGGCCTTGGCCTCCGCCTGGGTGCGTTCGAAGGCATTGGCCAGATCGTCGGCTTCGCGTACCACCCGGATGCCGCGACCCCCGCCGCCGCTTCGGGCTTTGATCACCAGCGGGATACCGATGGTCTGCGCGTGCTCCTGGGCCTCGTCCAGGCTGGAGACCGGGCCGCCGCTCCACGGCGCCACCGGCACGCCGGTCTTCTCGGCGAGCAGCTTGGCTTCGATCTTGTCGCCGAGCTGGCGCATGGCCTGAGCCGGTGGGCCGACGAACACCAGTCCCATCTGCTCACACCGCTCGGCGAAGTCGGGGTCCTCAGCGACGAAACCCCACCCGACCCAGACCGCGTCGGCGCGGCTGGCGCGCAGCGCTCGCTCGAGCTCGTCGTGGTCGAGGTACGGGCTGCTGGCCGACTCGACATCGCGTAGCAGAACCGACTCGTCGGCCGCTCGGACGAACAGGGCACGTTGCTCGGCCTCGGTGTGCAAGGCGATGGTGGAGATCTCGAAGCCGTGTTCCTCGTTGAGCTCGCGCACGGCGCGGGTCAGCCGGACAGCGGGTTCCCCTCGGTTGACCACGGCGAGCCTCGAGAACATACGGGGTGCCCCTTCCTCGCCTGCCGCTCCGCGTCGTTGCGTTCCCTCGCGACTGTCGGAAAGTTTGTCGCGACCTCGGGGGGTGGTCAACCGGAGCCTTGTTGCGGTGGACAGCGACGGTGTGGAGTTGGGGTGTGGCGCCGTGCGTGGCGGGTTGGTACGCCATGCTGGCCGGGTGACAGAACGCAACGTGCTCGGGGACGAGTTGCAGCCGTGCGGCACCGACCCGATGACCGGCTTCTTCCGTGACGGGTGCTGCGCGACCGGCCCCGAGGATCTGGGGAGCCACACCATCTGCGCCGTTGTCACGGCGGAGTTTCTCGACCACCAGCGCAGGATCGGCAACGACCTCTCGACGCCGCACCCCCAGTACCGATTCCCCGGGCTCGTGCCGGGCGACCGCTGGTGTGTGACCGCGATGAACTGGGCACGTGCCTATACCGAGGGCGTGGCGGCACCGGTGGTGCTGGCGTCCACCAACGAGGCGGTGCTGGCGGTCGTACCGCTGGCAGCGCTGCGCGAGCATGCGATCGATGTCCCGGCCGACCCGAGTGCGCTGGAGCCCTAGCTCGGCGTCTCGCGCTCCGGCCCGCGCGCCCGTGTCGCGCGCCACGTAAACGTGGCGTGCGGGTTCCTCACGTGGCGCGCAGGCCGCGTAAAGGGTCGGGCCGCCACGTAAGCGTGGCAAACGGCCGGAGTAGGTGGGCCGATGGACAGCGGGGTGGACGGACAACAAGGCGTTGTGGCGGACAGCCCCGACCAAGAGCGCGACCGGCGCCCTGACACGATCCAAAACGTGCCGACTCAGACGACTGCAGCTGTCCTGGTGCGTCACGGTGGGCTGGAGTTGATGGAGGTCCGCTAGGACCCGCTAGGACTGGTCGGTACCCGACCCCGGTCCGGGTGAGGTTTTGGTCAGGGTCGCGGCGGCCGGGGTTAACAACACCGACCTGTGGACCCGGCAGGGCGCGTACGGGTTGCCTGGTGATCCTGACCCCGAATCCGGCTGGCTTGGTCCGCTGAGGTTTCCCCGGGTGCACGGCGGCGACGTTGCGGGGGTAGTGACCACCGCCGGGGACGAGTCGGCGGTCGATCTGGTGGGGCGAAAGGTGCTCGTTGATCCGGCGATCTACCGCGACGACACCGCCCAAGCCCCGCATCGCCGCGTGCCGTTACCACTATGGCCGCTGACGTGTGGAGATGCGGGTAGGGCGTCAGGGGGTCGGACCCCACACCCCAGTGATCATGACTCAGCCGGCGCGGCTGTGGTGCCCCTGACCACCAGCGTCGGTGTGATCGTACGGGTCTCGAGCGGGGCGTCGGCGTCGACCGCAGCCAGCAGCTGGCTGACCGCGGCGTCGACCACCGCCTCGCGTCCCCAGGAGACCGTGGTCAGCCCGTGGCCGGCGAGGTCGGCAAACTCGACGTCTTCGAAGCCGACCACCGACAGGTCGCCGGGGACCGCGAGCCTCAGCCGGTTTGCGGCACGCAGTACCCCGAAGGCGAAGGAGTCGGTCAAGCAGAACGCCGCGGTCGGTCGCTTTCGGGCGTCGGGGTCGGTGAGTGCCGAGGCCAGGTGGTCGGTCATCGTGTCGGGGTCAGACGTGGCCGGTGGGGTGCGGACCAGTGTGGTCACGACCCCGTGCCGCTTGGCCTCGGCGGCGACGAGTCGTTCAGCCGGCCGGTCGGGGGTGCTGGGACGCTGGGGGAGGACCACCGCGATCCGCTGGTGTCCGAGCGAGGCGAGGTGGTCGAAGACCAGCCGGAAGCCGCTCGCGTTGTCGAAGACCACCGACCCGGCCGACGGTGCCCGCGACAGCCGGTCGCCGATCGCGACGACGGGGACCTGCCGGGCCAGCGCCTCCCACTGCGGTGCGAACGGGTCCAGCGGGGCGACCAGGAAACCGTCGGGCCGCTGGTCGCGCAGCATGGCCAGCAGCTCCTCCTCACGATCGGGGCCGCCGTCGGCGTCGGCGACGATGGCGTGCCTGCCCTCGGCCATCAGGGCCCGGGCGAGGCGTGCGGCCAGCGACTGCTGCCACAGGTCGCGGGTGGACCCGCACAGCACGGCCACGGTGCGTGACCGCCCGCTGGCCAGCGCCCGGGCAACGGGGTCGACCTGGTAGCCGAGCGTCTCGGCGGTCTGACGGACCCGGCGGACGGTCTCGTCGGAGCCGCGCTCGCCGCGGAGGGCGTAGGACACCGTTGCCGGAGCCAGACCGACTGCGTCCGCGACGTCTTGAAGCGTGATGCGCTTTGGCACGAGCCGAGCATACGTGCGCAGATCACTTGCAATCGGCCGCGTGAAGCGCTTCACTATAGATGTGAAGCGCTTCCCCTCCTCCCGCCGGGTCGGGCAGCCCCTCACCGAGGTGCGAGGCAGCCCGGTGGTCGACTGCCATCAGCACCTGTGGCCGGAGGCCTTCATCGACGAGCTGCGGCGTCGTCGCAGGCCACCTCGCATGCGGGGCTGGGAGCTCCAACTCGACGGTGAGCCGGCGTACGCCGTGGATCCTGCCGACCACGACCCGGCGCGCCGCCGGAAGCTCGACGAGGTCGACGGGGTGGAACTCGCGTTGTTGTCGCTGTCCAGCCCGTTGGGGGTGGAAACCATGGACCCCCACGAGGCCGCCCCGCTGCTGGAGTCGTGGCATTCGCTGGCCGACGAGCTCGACGAGACCGATGAGCACGCTGGGCACGGCATCTGGGCGGCCGCGAACCTCGTCGAGCCGGATCTCGCTGCCTTGTCCGTGACGCTGAAGCACGAGCGGGTATACGGGCTTCAGGTCCCCGCGTCCGAGATGGCCGACCCGGGCGCGCTCACAAGGCTCGCCCCCGTCCTGGCCGTGGTCGAGCAGGCCGACCTGCCGGTCCTCGTGCACCCCGGTCCTGCGGCCGCGCCGTCCGCTGTCGTGCCGGACTGGTGGCCCGCCCTGGCGTCGTACCCGGCGCAGCTCGCGGCGGCCTGGTTTGCCTGGCACGTGGTGGGCCGCAGCCTGCTGCCCCGACTCCGGCTTGCCTTCGTCGGTCTTGCCGGTCTCGCGCCGCTGCATCACGAGCGGCTGGCGCAACGCGGCGGCGAGCTGGGACCGATCGACCCCCTCCTCTTCTACGAGACCTCGTCATACGGCACGCGGGCAGTGGACGCCGTTGTCCGTGTCGTCGGCGTCGACCCGCTCGTGCACGGCTCGGACCGCCCGTACGCACTGCCCACCGACCCCGCGCTCGGCGCTGCATTCGACCAGGCCCGGCTCGTGGTCAACCCGTCTCACCTGCTGAACGGAGGACCGCGATGACCGCCACCCCCGAGACTCCGGCCCGATCCGGCGCGAGCGTGCTGTTGGCCGCGGAGCTGCCCGCGCTTCCCGGGCGGACCCTCGACCCGTCCGAGCTGCTCGCCTGGGTGCGCGAGCTCGCCGCCAATCCGCGGTTGTGGGAGCGGCACGTCCGCCACGACACCGAGGGCCGCTACTTCGTCTCGCTGTACCGAGACACCGACATCGACGTCTGGCTGCTGTGCTGGAGTACCCGCGGCGACACCGGCTGGCACGACCATGACACCTCCGCGGGTGCGGTGCTGGTCACCAGGGGAGCGGTGGTGGAGAATCGGCCCCGCCTAGGCGGCACGCCGACGAACCGCACGGTGCCCGCGGGGCGGGGCTTCGCCTTCGGGCCCGACCACATCCACCGAATGGCCGGCGCCGTGGACGGGTCGATCTCGATCCACGTCTACTCCCCGCCGCTGTGGCATATGGGGCAGTACTCCATCAGCCGGTCCGGGGTGATGCGTCGCTTTGCCGTCTCGTACGCCGACGAACTGCGCCCGCTCGACGGTTGACACCGCCACACGGGGGTTGCCCGGTCGCTGTGAAGGGTGCGCCATCAGGGACTCGAACCCCGAACCCGCTGATTAAGAGTCAGCTGCTCTGCCTATTGAGCTAATGGCGCCGGTATGACGTGCAACCCTAGCAGCGCGGGCGCACGCACCAGAACAGCCGGGCGGAACATTGAATGCTCAACTACCGTTGTCGACAGGAAGCACAGAAGCTCAGCCCCGAGGAGGCACGACATGCCCGCTGTCACCGTTGACGACGTCACCACCCTGCCCCGAATTGTCTCCCCTGCGGCCGCTGCCGCCATCCGCCCGGTCAAGCAGGTCACGACCGCCCCGCAGGGTTATGAGGGGGAGGGTTTCCCGGTCCGCCGCGCCTTCGCCGGCGTGGATCTGGCAGAGCTCGATCCGTTCATCCACCTGGACCAGCTGGGCGAGGTGGAGTACGCCCCGGGGGAGCCGAAGGGCACGCCGTGGCACCCGCACCGCGGCTTCGAGACCGTCACCTACATGCTCGACGGGGTCTTCGAGCACAACGACAGCCAGGGTGCCGGCGGCACCATCACCGATGGCGATACGCAGTGGATGACCGCGGGCTCCGGGCTGCTGCATATCGAGAAGCCGCCGGAGTGGCTGGTGGCCGCCGGTGGGCTCTTCCACGGCCTGCAGCTGTGGGTCAACCTGCCCAAGGCGATGAAGTTGACCGACCCGCGATACCAGGATCTCCGTGGTGGCGACGTCGCGCTGGCAACCACACCCGACTCCGGCGCCCTCGTCCGGGTCATCGCCGGCGAGGTGGACGGACACGCCGGACCGGGCTCCACGCACACACCGATGGCGATGGTGCATGCCAGCCTCGCGCCAACCGCCCGGCTGCAACTGCCGTGGCGCCGCGACTTCAACGCCCTGGTGTACGTGCTGGCCGGTGACGGCACGGTCGGCGCCGACGGACAGCCGATC
>JACCYS010000366.1 GCA_013696365.1 Nocardioidaceae bacterium | reverse complement strand
CTGCTCAGGCGTACGAGGGGTTGGTAGTGCAGCAACAGTTCCCCGCGCCCGACCGCCCCGCCCAACAGCTCCAGTAGCTCCAGCCGCTGCAGGCGCGCCGCGCGCAGCTCCGGCGCGTACACGTGATGGCCGCCCTTGCCGGCGGCCTTGGCGCGGTACATCGCCATGTCCGCGTTGCGCAACAAGGCGTCCGCGTTGTCGGCGTCCTGCGACAGCGCCACGCCGACGCTCGCCCCGACGACGATCCGGCGCCCGCTCAGCCGGAACTCCCCGCGCACTTGGTCGAGTATGCGTTCACAGGCTCGGCGTACGTCGTCCGGGCTTCCGGCCTGCTCGAGGAGTACGGCGAACTCGTCACCGCCGAGGCGGGCCACCGTGTCACCCGGCCGGAGTCCGCGGCGCAGCCGGTCCGCCACCGCGACGAGCAGTTCGTCGCCGATCTCATGCCCGAAGCGATCGTTGACCGGCTTGAAATTGTCAAGGTCCAGGAAGAGCACTGCGATGGGCCGCTCATGCCGGCGGTGCAGGTGCCACCCGTGCTCGACCCGGTCTTGGAACAGCCGCCGGTTCGCCAAGCCGGTGAGCGCGTCGTGCCTGGCCACGTGCGCCATCTCCTCGACAAGATCGGCGCGCGCGAGGGATTCGACGGCCACCGCCGCCAGTGCCTCGAGAGCCTGCTGGTCGCCAGCTTTGGAGGACCGCGCACGGTTGCGCGTGGGGCCGACCATCCACATCGCCGTCTCGCCCGCTTGTACGACCGCGCCCACCTCTCCGGGCCCCGGAGGCTGGTCGCGCAACTCGACGCGATCTTCGTGCAGCACCCGACGGGCATGAGTTCGCACAGAGTCGAGGATCGCCGGACGGTTGGGTAACGACTGCATCGAGGCTGCCGCATCGAACAGGCTGGCTAAACGGCGACCGTGTTCATGGCCGCGAGACAGCGCCCTGGTGGCGATGAGGATGGTGGCGACGGGTACGCCGAGCAGCACCCACACCCAGACGGCCCGGTCCCGGACGACGACGGCGGCGAGGTAGCCGAGGCTGTCGATGGCGACAAAGGCGGCCAGCGCGAGCAGCACCGTCGGTTGGGCGAGCACGGTCCAGGTCGGCAGCCCCTCCTCCAATGCCACAGAAATGCCGGTAAGCGCATAGTCGACGACGAAGTACGCGGCACAACCGACGGCAATCGCAAGGAGTGAGCCGGGAGAAATCTCCCGCAGCGGGTTCAGCGCGGTGGCCGTCCAGGCCATGGCGGCACCGGCGAGAGTGCTGAGCCCGATGTTGAACGCCATCGACGACACCCGCTTGCGTGACACCAACTGCCCCACCAGCGAAGCGAGCGCCCAGACGGCGACAGCCTCAAGCGGACCGGTGACGAGGAGGAGGAAGACCAGGACACAGGAGTCGAAGCCGATCTCGATGCTCGCCGCCGTCCGGTTGAGCACCAGCGGGAAGTAGCTGATGAGAGCGACCACCGGTAGCGCCAGCAACATGGGAAGCGGCGGCTTGTTCCCCTGTACGAGCAGGGCCGCATTGGCCAAGACGGCGACGACTGTGCCCACCACCATGACGGCACCATCGAAGGCCGTGCTGACCCACGGTCGGATGCCGGGTGCGACAGTGGGCAACGTCTCCCCCAAGACAACCGGTAGCGCAGATCATCGGCGCAGCGGTGGGCACGCTTGAGTCCCTCGTGTTAACCGGTTTATTCGTGGGTGGGTGTCCGCGTACCGTCGTGCGTTGTGCGCCCGCTGCCCTACGCCGACCCCGGCACGCCGGACCTTCGCTCCCCGCTGCGCCTGTTGTGGTGGGTGGCGGGCCAGCAGCGACTGACCCTCGCCGGCGGCGTCGCGTTCGGTGTCGTCTGGATGGTGGCCCAGGCGTTGGTGCCGGCGGCGATCGGTCGCGGAGTCGACGCCGGGGTCGGCACCGGCGACCTGGCAGCGGCGGCGCGCTGGTCGCTGGTCGTGCTGTTCCTTGCCCTCGTGCAGGCGGTGACCGGCGTGCTGCGTCACCGGTTGGCCGTGTCGAACTGGCTGCAGGCGTCCTTTCGGGCGATGCAGCTGCTCTCCCGGCAC
>JACCYS010000027.1 GCA_013696365.1 Nocardioidaceae bacterium | reverse complement strand
GTGTGCGCAGCACGGCCCGATCAGCTCCGACCCGGACCAGCGGGGTGTCGGTCGCCACCCGATGACTGCCGAGGGTCGCGACGTAGTCGACCGCCTCGACGAGGTTGGTCTTGCCCTGCCCGTTCGGCCCGACGAACGTTGAGACGCCAGCAGTGAGGTCGACGTCCGCTGCCAGGTAGGAGCGGAAGTCCCGCAGGGACAGTTGGTCGACGTGCACGGGCCCTATGACCTCAGGTTGCCGCCCCGGGGATGTCAGCTCCCGGGGTGGATTCGGGTGCTCCACCGGCACGGACAGCGTGACCACCGAACTGGTTGCGCATGGCCGCCACAGCCTTCATCGCCGTCGACTCCTCTTGTCGCGACGAGAACCTGGCGAACAGCGCACTGGTGATGGCCGGCAGCGGCACCGCGTGGTCGATCGCAGCCTCGACGGTCCAGCGGCCCTCGCCGGAGTCAGCGGCATACCCGGCGATCTGAGACAACCCAGCATCCTCGTCCAAGGCAGCGACCAGCAGGTCGAGCAGCCACGACCGGATCACGGTGCCCTCACGCCACGAACGCAGCACCTCTGTCACATCCGTGACCGCCTCGGATGCTTCCAGGAGCTCATATCCCTCGGCGTAGGCCTGCATCGTGGCGTACTCGATGCCGTTGTGCACCATCTTGGCGAAGTGACCGGCCCCGACCGGCCCGGCATGCACATAACCGAACTCCCCCGGCGGCTTGAGCGCGTCAAAGATCGGCTGCACGGTCTCGACGTGCTCGGCCGACCCACCACACATCAACGCATACCCGTTCTCCAACCCCCACACACCGCCGCTGACCCCGCAGTCGACGTACCCGATCCCCTTCTCGTCCAGCACTGCCGCGTTGCGTTGGTCGTCGGTCCACCGCGAGTTCCCCCCCTCGACCACCACGTCACCGGCCTCCAGCAGGCCAGACAGCTCGTGCACGGTGTCCCGGGTCGGGTCGCCCGACGGCACCATCACCCAGACAACGCGGGGAGCCGACAGCTCACCCACCATCGCTTCCAGTGAATCGACGTCACGCTTGTCGGGCGAGTGGTCAAAACCAGTGACGGTGTGGCCCGCGAGGCGTAACCGCTCGCGCATGTTGCCGCCCATCTTGCCCAGACCGATCAGACCGATGTGCATGAGGTGAGTCCCTTCGGGGTCAGCCGTGCGTGCGCAGCGGCATCAACAGATAGCGAAACGCCAGGTTGGGTTCGCCTTGATCCTCGGCACAGCCAGCCATGGACACCGGCCGCGTCGGCTGGGTGAATGCCAGGTGACACCAGGGCGCAGACAGCACACCGAGCCCGTCCAGCAGGTACGTGGGATTGAAGCCGATGAGCAGTGGTTCGCCGCGCAAATGCGCAGGTAGCGCCTCGGTCGCCTGTGCCTCGTCGCCGCTGCCGGCCTCGAGCACGACCCGGTCCGCCTCGAAGCTTAGCCGTACCGCGGTGTTGCGCTCGGCGACCAGCGCGACCCTGCGCAGCGCCTCGACGAACGGTGCGGTCTCGACCCAGGCCGTGGACGTCGGCTCGCTGGCGAACAGTTGCTGCACGCGGGGAAACTCTCCGTCCAACAATCGTGTGGTGGTTCGCCGACTGCCGTCGTCGACGGATCCCTGGAAACCGATCAGCCCATCGCCCGAACCCAGCGGTGCCAACGCAACGTCCAGGTCCGTACCGGCAGCAACTGCCCTCGCGGTGTCTGCCAGTACGCGGGCCGGTACCAAGGCCACCCCCTCGGCGTCCGGGCGGGCCGGTGACCAGGTCAGCTCAACCAGACTCGCCCGGAAGCGGTCGGTGGCCATCATGATGATCTGCTCGCCGGAGATCTCCACCCGCACGCCGGTCAACAACGGAAGCATGTCGTCGCGCCCAGCTGCGGCGACCGCTTGGGATACCGCGCCGGTGAAGCTGTCGGCCGGCACGGTGCCACTGACGTCCGGCATGGCAGGCAGCGCCGGATAGTCCTCTACCGGCATGGTTTGCAGGGTGAACCGCGAGCTGCCACACACCAGCGTGACGCGCTGCCCCTCGAGGCTCATCTCGACCTGGTGCGCGGGCAGGCTCCGGCAAATGTCGGCGAGCAGTCGACCCGATACCAGCGCACGTCCCTCGTCGGCCACCTCGGCCGCCAACGAGGCGCGAGCCGACGTCTCATAGTCGAAGCCGGACAGTTGCAGGCCGCCAGAGTCCGCCTCGATGAGCAGACCTGCCAACACGGGCACACTCGGGCGGGCCGGCAGGCTGCGCGCCGCCCACGCCACAGACTCGGCCAGCCGGTCGCGGTCGACTCGGAACTTCACGATTAACGAACCCTCCTGCGGCGGTCAGTGGGACTCGCATCCTGCCACGCTGATCGGTCTGTCCCCAGACCCACCGCAGACCCAGTGGGACGGATGATCCGTAACTGGTAATCCCTCATCGTCGTCATCG
>JACCYS010000189.1 GCA_013696365.1 Nocardioidaceae bacterium | reverse complement strand
TCGTCGGTGCTCATGCACCCTCACCGAGATCCGTGTGCAACCGCACCTGCTTGACCAGCACGCTGCCGTCCCCGTGCAGGTCAAGCTCACGGTGTGCGCCGTCGGGGCCCCAACCGGCACTGATCAGGAACTCTCGTCCGCTGTCGTCGGTGCTGGCGACCCAAGTGCGGCCGTGCGCGAACCGGTCGGCGCGCAGGGTGTCCACGCAGGCCTGCATCAGCCGGGAGCCATGCCCGGCGCCCCGGTGCTCCGGATCGACGACCAACTCGACGACCTCACCGTCGCGGACCGCGTCGGCATCGGGATCCGGGCTCGGGCCGGTGACGGCAAAACCACGCACGCTCGCGCGCTCCAGGGCGACCAACACCCGGTTGCGCGCGTCACCTGGCTTGGCCATCGACAGGCGCCACTGCTGCGCGATCGCCTCGGTGTCCAGGTGGTCGAGCACCTCGGCAGGCAGCACCTCTGCGTACGTGTCGCGCCAGGCGCGTACTTGGGCTCCGGCCAACGCATCGGCATCGGCCGGCCAAGCCGTGCGCACGCTGACGTCGGCATTCGGGGACGCGGGAGAAGTCACCGGCACAGTCTCTCAGCCCTGACTGGATATAACAGTCTTGCTGCTGCAAGGAAGATCGCCGTAATATCAGTGCATGTACGGCAACGACTTCGGCCCCCCTGAGCCGGCAGGTGTGACAGATGCCGGCCCCGCCGATCTGGGCGGCGAGGATGATGCCACCTTCCTGGCGCTGATCGATGCCGACGCCCGAGTCGAGCCGCGCGATCAGATGCCCGGGGCTTACCGGGCGTCGCTGATCCGCCAGATTGCCCAGCACGCGCATTCGGAGATCATCGGGATGCAGCCAGAGGGCAACTGGATCGGTCGTGCGCCCAGCCTCAAGCGCAAAGCCATCCTGCTCGCCAAGGTGCAAGACGAGGCGGGTCACGGGCTGTACCTGTATGCCGCGGCCGAGACACTCGGCGTCGACCGCTCAGAGTTGCTGGACAAGTTGCACTCGGGCAGGCAGAAGTACTCCTCGATCTTCAACTATCCCACCCTGACCTGGGCAGACATGGGTGCGATCGGGTGGCTCGTCGACGGAGCCGCCATCGTCAACCAGGTCCCCATCACCCGCTGCTCGTACGGTCCGTATGCCCGTGCAATGGTCCGCATCTGCAAGGAGGAGTCCTTTCACCAGCGGCAAGGTTTCGAGATCCTGCACACGCTGAGCAACGGCACCTCCGCACAGCACGCGATGGCCCAAGACGCCGTCGATCGATGGTGGTGGCCGAGCCTGATGATGTTCGGTCCCCCGGACGACGCTTCGCCGAACTCCGAGCGGTCGATGCGTTGGGGGATCAAGCGCTTCAGCAACGATGAGTTGCGCCAACGGTTCGTGGACATGACGGTGCCGCAGTCGCAGGCGCTCGGGCTGACGCTGCCCGACCCGGAGCTCAGCCTCGACGAGAGCGCGGGGCATTGGCGCACCGGCCCCATCGACTTCCGCGAGCTGTTCGAGGTGATCGGCGGCAACGGCCCGTGCAACGCTGCCCGGCTGGCGCACCGGCGGGCCGCGCACGAGCGCGGTCAGTGGGTGCGGGACGCGGCAGCAGCCTTCGCGGCCAAGCATGCGACCGATGCTCAGGGGGCGGCATGAGCGCCGCGGCGGCCACCGCGGGGGAGTGGCCGCTGTGGGAAGTGTTCGTGCGCTCACGGCGCGGGTTGAGTCACGCGCACGTCGGCAGCCTGCATGCGCCGGACGCCGAGATGGCGCTGCGCAACGCCCGCGACCTCTACACCAGACGGCAGGAGGGCGTGTCGATCTGGGTGGTGCCGGCCGCGGCGATCACCGCAAGCAGCCCGGACGAGAAGGACGCCTTCTTTGACCCGGCCGCGGACAAGGTCTATCGGCACCCCACGTTCTATGCCGTGCCGGACGGGGTCGAGCATCTGTGACCGAGCCCGCCCCCACCCCGGTGACCCCCACGGCGGTGACCCCCACCCGCGATCCGCGCATTTCGTACGACGCCGGCACGTATGCGCTGCGGCTCGGCGACGACGCGCTGGTGCTCGCACAGCGGATGGGCGAGTGGGTCGCGTCCGCACCCCAGCTCGAGGAGGACGTTGCGCTTGCCAACATTGCGCTCGACCTGCTCGGCCAGGCCCGGCCACTGCTGAGCTATGCGGGCTCGCTGCTGCCCGGTGCCGATGGTGCAGCCCGGAGTGAGGACGAGCTGGCCTACCTGCGTGACGAGCGCGACTTCACCAACGTGCAGCTGGTCGAGCTGGCAGACAACGGCGACTTCGGGCGGTGTGTGGCCCGGCTGCTGGTGTTCTCGGCGTGGCAGCAAGAGCTGTACGCATCGCTCGCCGGCGCCAGTGACGACACGCTCGCGGCGGTGGCGGCCAAGGCGGTCAAAGAAGCCGCCTATCACCGCGACCATGCCACCCAGTGGGTGCTGCGCCTCGGCGACGGCACCGCAGAGTCCCACCAGCGTATGCAGGCAGCTGTGGACGCGGTCTGGCCGTACGTCGAGGAGCTCTTCGAGCCCGACGCTGTGACCTCGAGCCTCGCCGCTGTCGGCGTGGCAGTCGACCCGGCGAGCCTGCGCGACCCTGTGCTGGGGTATGTGTCAGCGGTGCTCGAGCGGGCGACCTTGGCGGTGCCCAGTACCCGGGTCCGGCACAGCGGTGGTCGGCACGGTATCCACACCGAGGCCATCGGCCACCTGTTGGCCGAGCTGCAGCATGTCGCCCGCTCACACCCTGGGGCGAGCTGGTGAGCGCGGTGACCGGATCCGCTGCGGACATCCGATCGCTGGTTGCGGAGGTGCCCGACCCAGAGATCCCGGTGCTGACGATCGACGACTTGGGCGTGCTGCGCAACGTCGCGA
>JACCYS010000348.1 GCA_013696365.1 Nocardioidaceae bacterium | reverse complement strand
GTGCCCCGACTGCGCGAGTGGACCCGTTTCCCGTTGCCGCTGGTCTCGGCCGCGGCGGCTGTGTCCACCTGGGTGTCCGTGCAAAGTGGCGAGGCACTGGATGAGGCCGGGGGGCGAGGCGCCGCCGGGCTCGGCGGACCAGTCGCGGGCTTGGTCGAGGAGCACGAGGAGTTGGCGGAGCAGTTGCTGTTGATGGTGGTCGCATATGCGGTGGCCGTCAGCGTGGCGGTCGTGCTGGCGCGCAGCAGCACCCGAGGGGTGGCAACCGCGCTCAGCCTGCTGGTACTTGTTGGCGCCGTCGCGGTTGGGGTGCAGACGTACCGAGTGGGCGATCTCGGTGCACGGGCGGTGTGGAATCCGACCGACAGCGTCGACTACGGGGCAACCGAGGACGGTGGGTGACGAGCGCTGGGTCTTGCCGGGTGGCGGAACCACCCTGCCGACCGGCGCGTAGGTTGCGTCCTGGACCGGATCGGAGGACGCCCATGGCGACAGCAGACCTGCTGGTCGACGCGCTGAACCGCATCAGCGAGACCGTGCACGAGGCCGTCGACGGGCTGGACGAGGAGCGGCTGGCCGTCCGGCTCGACCCCGAGGCGAACTCCATCGGCTGGCTCGTCTGGCACCTGACCCGGGTGCAGGACGACCACCTCGCCAAGGCCGCTGGCTCGGCGCAGGTGTGGACGTCCGACGGGTGGTCGCAGCGCTTCCGGCTGCCGTTCGAGGACAAGTCGATCGGCTACGGGCACAGCTCGGACGAGGTGGCGAGCGTACGAGCCCCCGCGGAGCTCCTCACCGGCTACCACGATGCGGTGCACGGGCGGTCCAGCGCGTGGGCGAGCACCCTCGACGACGAGGCACTGTCCCGGGTGGTCGACGAGACCTGGGGGGAGCCGGTCACCTTGGCCGTCCGCTTGGTTAGCGTGATCGACGACGGGACCCAGCACGCCGGCCAGGCCGCATTTATCCGCGGCATCCTGGACCGGGCGGCGACGAGTGGAGAACGGTGAGATGACGACAACCGCCGGCACGATCCCGCGCACGATGCGCGCCAGCGTGCTCACAGCCAAGCAGTCTTTGCAGATGCAGGAACGGCCAGTGCCCACCCCGGCGGCCGATGACGTGCTCGTCCAGGTTCGGTCGGTCGGGGTGTGCGGCTCGGACGTGCACTACTACCGCAACGGCCGCATCGGCGACTTCATCGTCCGCGATCCGCTGGTGCTCGGGCACGAGGTCTCCGGCGTGGTCGTCGACGTCGGCCCTGGCGTGTCCGAGGATCGGGTGGGCGAGCGGGTGGCGATCGAGCCGCAGCGGCCGTGCCGCATCTGTCGGCACTGCAAGAGCGGACGCTACAACCTGTGCGAGCGGCTCGACTTCTATGCCACCCCGCCCATCGACGGCGCGCTCTGCGACTACGTGGTCGCGCCCACCGATTTCGCCCACCGGGTGCCGGACGCCCTGTCGGACCATGCGGCCGCGCTGCTCGAACCGTTCTCGGTCGGGCTCTGGGCCTGCTCCAAGGCTGCAGTCGAGCCCGGCTCGCGAGTGCTGGTGACCGGCGCTGGCCCGATCGGCGCACTGGTCAGCCTCGCAGCGCGCTCGTATGGGGCGAGCGAGGTCGTGGTCACCGATCTCGTCGCCTCCCGCCGCGAGCGCATCCTCGGCTTCGGCGCGACGGCCGCGCTCGACCCCAGCGACCCGGCGTTCGACCCGGAGTCGCTAGCGGCTGACGCCTTCATCGAGTGTTCGGGCGCGACACCGGCGCTGTTGTCGGGGCTGCGGGCGTTGCACGGCGGGGGCATCGCGGTGCTCGTGGGTCTGGGAGATGAGGAGGTTCCGCTGCCGGTGCAGCTGATCGCCACTCGGGAGCTGGTCCTCACCGGTGTTTTCCGCTACGTCGACACCTGGCCAAAGGCGATCGCCGCTGCCCAGCAGCCGGGCACCGACCTCGATGCGCTGGTGACCGCCGAGTTCGACCTTGAGGACACCGAGGCCGCGCTGACCAGCGACGACGATCCGGCCAGCATGAAGTCGGTCGTGGTGGTGTCGTCCGCATGAGCGCTGCCGGGGTGCTGTCGACCTTCTCGCTCGCCGGGCGCACGGCGCTGGTGACCGGCGGCTACCGCGGCCTTGGGCTGGCGTTCGTCCGAGCGCTGGCCGAGGCCGGCGCCGACGTGGTGATCGGTGCACGCGACGGCGGCGCCTGCATGAGCGCCGCCGGCGAGATCGCCGCCGAGACCGGGCGTACGGCCGTCGGTGTCGAGTTGGACGTCACCGAGCCAGAATCCGCGCAGGCGGCGGTCGCGGCGGCAGTCGAGCAGACCGGCAGGCTCGACATCCTCGTCAACAACGCCGGCATCTGCTTCCACCGGCCTGCCCTGGAGGTCCCCGACGACGAGTGGCGACAGGTCTTCGACGTCAACGTGCACGGTCTGTGGTCGATGACCCAACAGGTGGCGCAGCATCTGGCGGCGCACGGCGGTGGTGCGGTGGTCAACATCGGCTCGATCTCGGCCGAGATCGTCAACCGGCCGCAGTGGCAGCCGGCGTACAACGCCTCGAAGGCGGCGGTGCATCAGCTGACCAAGTCATTGGCCGCGGAGTGGGCGCCGATGGGCATCCGCGTCAACGCCGTCGCGCCCGGCTACGTCAAGACCGAGATGGCGCCGGTGGACGAGCCCCGGTTCCGGCAGCGGTGGATCGACGACGCCCCGATGCAGCGCTACGCCCTGCCCGAGGAGATCGCCCCTACCGTGGTCTTCCTCGCCTCTGATGCCGCGAGCTTCATGACTGGGTCGGTTGTCGTCGTCGATGGCGGCTACACGCTGTTCTGAGGCGGCGGCTGGGCTCAGTCGCCCCGCTGAGACTCCCGGCTGGTCAGCAGCCGGCGAAATGACTCCACCCGGTCGGGGTCGACACGGTCAGCCGCCACGGCAGCGTCCAGGCCGCACTCGGGATCGTCGACGGTGTGCCCGCAGCCCCGCGGGCAGTCTGCGGTGGCTGCGTCCAGGTCGGGGAACGCGCCGATCAGCCGGCCAGGGTCGACGTGGGCCAGCCCGAAAGACCTGATGCCGGGGGTGTCCACGATCCAGCCACCCGCGGGCAGCTGCAGCGCGATCGCCGACGTCGAGGTGTGCCGGCCACGCCCGGTGACCGCGTTGACTCCGCCGGTGTCGCGCATGGCGTCCGGCACCAGCACGTTCACCAGCGTTGACTTGCCGACGCCGCTGTGCCCGACCAGCACCGAGACGGAGTCGTGCAGGCGCTGCTGCAGCTGGCTGAGATCGCCGCCGCGCTCCACGGCGACCGCAGCCACCCCCAGTGGGCGGTAGGCAGCCAGCAGGTCGTCGGGCGAGGCGAGGTCTGCCTTGGTCAGGCACAGCAACGCCTCCATACCGGCGTCCAGTGCGGCGACCAGGCAGCGGTCGACCAGGCGGGGTCGTGGTGGCGGGTCGGCGAGCGAGGTCACCACGACGAGCCGGTCGGCGTTGGCGACCACCACCCGCTCGACTGGGTCGTCGTCGTCCGCGGTGCGGCGCAGCACCGTACGCCGCGGCTCGACCTCGACGATGCGGGCCAGACTGCCGTCGTCGCCGCTGCGGTCGCCGACGACCCGCACGCTGTCACCGACGACCACTCCCTTTCGTCCGAGCGATCGCGACTTCATCGCGGTCAACACCCGGTCGCGCTGCGGGTCGCCGTCGGGGTCGCGGACCAGCAGGGTGAGGCGGCCACGATCGACCGTGGTCACCAGCGCCGTGCTGGCGTCATCATGGGCGGGACGGTTCTTGGTGCGCGGGCGGGTGCGCCGGCGCGGCCGGTCGTACTGCGCCTCGTCGTCCCACCGACTCATCGCAACAACTGCGCCCAGGCATCGGCGAAGCCGGGAAACGTCTTGGCGGTCGTCGCGATGTCTTCGACCTCGAGGTCTGGAACCGCCAGCCCCAGCACTGCCCCCGCATGCGCCATCCGATGGTCTGCGTAGGTGTGCCACCGGCCAGAGCGCAGCGGCCGGGGCTCGATCCGCAGACCGTCGGCAAGCTCGGTGACAACGCCACCCAGTCCGTTCAGTTCGGCTGCGATGGCGGCGACCCGATCGGTCTCGTGCCCGCGCAGGTGCGCGATTCCGCTCAGCGTGCTGGTGCTTCCGGCCAGAGCGCAGAGCACGGCCACGACCGGGGTCAGCTCTCCGACATCGTGCAGATCGAGGCTGACACCATCGATGGCTCCCGTGCCGGTGACCAGCAGGTCATCGTCTTCTCGGTCGACCTGGGCGCCCAGTGCGGTCAGGATGTGGCGCAGTTCGTCGCCCGCCTGGTCGGTGCGCTCGGGCCATCCGGTCACCCGGACCTGGCCGTTGGCCACCAGCGCCGCCGCCAGGAACGGCGCAGCGTTCGACAGATCGGGCTCGACCTCAGTGTCCAAGGCGGTGATCTCACCGGGGTGTACGACCCAACGGTTCGGCTCGGTGTCGTCCACGTCGACACCGCGGCGACGCAGCTCGGCGACCGTCATCTGCACGTGCGGCAACGACGGCAACGGATTGCCGTGGTGTCGCAGATCCACCCCGTCGGTGAAGCGCGCGCCGACCAAGAGCAGCGCCGACAGGAACTGGCTGGACGCGGAGGCGTCCAGATCGACGACCCCGCCGCGGACGGCGCCGGTGCCGTGCACCGTGAACGGGAGCGTGTCGCCGCGGGGCGCGGCGTCGGCCGTCTGGACATGCACCCCCAGGCTGCGCAACGTCGACAGCGTCTGGCCCATCGGCCGCTCCCGGGCTCTCGGGTCGCCGTCGAACCGGATCGAGCCGTCGGCCAGAGCAGCGATCGCTGGCACAAAACGCATCACCGTTCCGGCGAGCCCGCAGTCGACATCGGCTGGCCCCGTCAGTGGAACGGGGGAGACCCGCCAGGCCGGTTCGGCCGCGTCGGTCTGGCTCACGATTGTTGTTCCGAGCTCGCGCAGCGCACCAGCCATCAGGTCGGTGTCTCGGGCCCGCAGCGGTCGCCGGATGGTGCTCGAAGCGCTTGCCAGCGCGGCCAGCACAAGCAACCTGTTGGTCAGCGACTTGCTGCCAGGCAGCGATACGACGGCGTCTAGTCCCTGTGCGGATGGGCTCGGCGCAGGCCACCACGGGGTGTGCGGCGATTGCCTGGTCGCGGTCGTGTTCATCGCCCGCGAGCCTATCGGCCGCGAACGCTGTGCGGGTGCGGGATCAGCTGTCGCGCTGCACCCTGCGCTTGACGCGGCGGGCGGCGATCTCCATCCGCTCGCGAGCCGAAGGCTCGACGTCGACCGCGGCGATCAGCAGCCCACCGGCCATCGACACGTTCTTGAAGAACTGCTGCCGCTGCA
>JACCYS010000308.1 GCA_013696365.1 Nocardioidaceae bacterium | reverse complement strand
CGGCCCGGGTCGGTCGCTCCACGACCAGCAACGCTCGCGGTGCACACCAGCCACCCGCCAAAGCGGCTGCGAGCGTGGTGCGCACCCCGGTCGCGTCCGCGGCGTACGGGGGATCGGCGAAAAGCAGATCGGCCAGCACCCGAGGACTCTCGGCGCATACCCGCTCTGCGCGCCGGCTGAGCACCTCAACGTTGCCGGCGACCCCCAATGCCTCGGCATTGCGCCGTATGACGGTGGCCGCGCGACGATCAGACTCGACCAGCACAGCGCGGGCTGCGCCACGCGACAGCGCCTCCAGCCCGACCGCTCCGGACCCGGCGTACAGGTCGAGAACACCGGCATCACTGAGCCCACCCAGAAACGACTCAACCCGCGAGAACAACCCCTCACGCACGCGGTCGCTCGTCGGCCTGGTGCTGTCGCCTGGCGGGGTGTCGATTCGCCGACCGCCGAGGCTGCCCGCCACGATCCTGGTCACGACCGCTCAGGCCTTGTCAATGTAGTCGGCACCGCTGGTGTCCTCGAGGTTGGCCACCGCCGCACGCAGCCCGGGCAGACGTTCGAGGTCGGGGTCGCCGTCCACCAGTTCGGTGGCATCGGCGCGCGCCTGGGCGATCACGTGCTCGTGCTGCACGACCGAGAGCAGCCGCAGGCTGGAACGCCGCCCAGACTGGACGGCGCCTAGCACGTCTCCCTCGCGCCGCAGGGTGACGTCCAGCTGGGAGACCGCAAAGCCGTCGGTGGTGGCTGCCAGGTCGGTCAGCCGCTTACGCGCCGGGCTGTCCGCATCGGCGTCGGTCACCAGCAGGCACAGTCCGGCGGCTGCGCCTCGGCCGACCCGACCACGCAGCTGGTGCAACTGCGATAGCCCGAAGCGCTCGGCATCGAGGACCACCATCACGGTCGCGTTGGGCACGTCTACCCCGACCTCGACCACCGTGGTCGACACCACCACGTCGACGGCACCGGTGGTGAACCGGTCCATCACAGCGTCCTTGACGTCCGGCGGCAGCCGACCGTGCAGCACCTCGACGCGCAGCCCGGCCAGCGGACCAGCCTGCAGATGCGCAGCGGTGTCCAGCACCGCGTGACCTGGCGGCAGCCGCGGCGAGTCGGGATCAGGCTGCTGCGGCGCTGACTCCTCACCGGAGTCACCGGCTGCCTCGTCGGCACCGATGCGCGGACAGACGACGTAGGCCTGCCGACCTTGGGCTACCTCCTCCCGTACCCGTTGCCAGCCTCGCTCGAGCCAACCTGGGCGCTCGGCGGGCACGACCGACGTCTGCACAGGCAGCCGCCCGGCCGGCACCTCGGCCAGCACAGAGGTGTCCAAGTCACCGAAGACCGTCATCGCAACGGTGCGTGGAATGGGGGTGGCGGTCATCACCAGTACGTGCGGGCGGGCAGCCGTGCCGCGCTCGGTCAGAGCCGCGCGCTGCTCGACGCCGAAACGGTGCTGCTCGTCGACGATCACCAACCCCAGCTCGGCGAAGGCGACCCGGTCCTCGAGCAGCGCGTGTGTGCCCACGGCGATGCCGGCTGCACCGGACGAGACATCGAGCAGCGCCCGACGCCGAGCCGTCGTGCCCAGCGAGCCGGTCAACAACCGCACGGCGGTGGCACCGTCAGCACCACCGAGCATGCCGCCGAGCGCCAGGTCACCCAGCATCGTCGTCAGCGTGCGGTGGTGCTGAGCGGCGAGCACCTCGGTCGGCGCGAGTAGCGCAGCCTGACCACCGGAGTCGACAACCTGCAGCATCGCGCGCAACGCCACCACGGTCTTGCCAGAACCGACCTCGCCTTGCAGCAGTCGGTGCATCGGCTGATTACGGGACAGATCGCTCGCAATCTCCTTGCCAACCCGACGCTGTCCGTCGGTGAGTGCGAACGGCAGTCGCTGGTCGAAACGCTCCAGCAGCCCGCCAGTCACCGACTCGCGAGCGATCGCCGGCAGCGTGTCGAGGAGCAGCCGCCGTCGCGCGAGCACAACCTGGGTCACCAGTGCCTCGTCGTAGCGCAGCCGCTCACGGCCGCACTGGTGATCGGCGACATCGTCGGGTCGGTGCACCCCCTCGAGCGCCGTGCGCAGATCGACGAGCCCGCGTCGGTCACGCAGGTCTGCAGGCAGCGGGTCGTCCAGCTCTCCGAGAGCATCCAGCGCTGCGGCGCAGCAGGACGCGATCCGCCACGACGCAAGCCGTGCGGTCGCGGGATAGACCGGGATCATCGGCCGGACAAGATGCGCGGCGTAGTCCCCGTCGGCGTCGGTGGAGCTGCCACCGACCGGATCGAGCAGAACGTACTCGGGGTGCAGCAGCTGCCGCCGGCCGCGAAAACTGCCGACTTTGCCGGCGAACAGTCCGAGTGCCCCAGGTTTGAGCTTGTCGATTTGCCATGGCTGCTTGAAAAAAGTCAGCAGCAGCTCGCCGCTGCCGTCGGTGACGACCACCTCGGTGCGCACCGGCTGGCGGTTACGGCGGCGACCGTGGTCCGGCTTGCCGTATGTGCGGTTCTGCGCCGAGCGCACTCGTGCCTGCACGGTCACCTGCTCATCGACCGTCAGCGCGTCGAGGTCGGACGCGGCACCCCGCTGGACGTAGCGGCGTGGATAGTGCGAGAGCAGGTCACCGACTGTGCGCATGTCGAATGCGTCGGCCAACTTCTTGGCGCTGGGGCCACCAAGGACGAACGGCAGGCGGGTGTCGAGCGTGACGCCGGTGGTTGCGGGTGGCACCTCACTCCACCGCCAACAACAGCACATACCGCGACTGGCCACCGTCGTACACCTGCACATCGATGTCGGGCCGCCCGGCTATGACCCGCCTCTCGATCTGTCCGGCCACCCCGTCGGCCAGGTCAGCACCAGTCACGATCGTGACCAGCTCGCCGGAACCGCCGAGAAGTCGGTCGACAACCTGCGCACCGATGCTGGCGACGTCCTTGCCGACCAGGGCGAAGTCTCCATCGACCACCCCGAGCACATCGCCGGGCTCGCACGGACCAGCGGTGGTCATTGCTTGGCCCAGGGCAATCGTGACCGCGCCGTGGCGGGTCTGTCCGGCCGCGGCACTCATCTGGACCACGTCGTCGTCGAAGCTGCGCCCGGGATCGTGCACAGCCAAGGCGGCGATGCCTTGCACTTGTGCCGTGGTGGGGATCACCGCGACCCGCACGCCCTGCTCCCGGGCTTGGTGGGCGGCCGCCTCGGCGCCCGCCACTGCCGACCGGTCGTTGGGCAGCAGCACCGCCTCGCCGACCGGGCCGTTCGCTGCTCCGACGACGGCGGCCAGCAGCTCGTGGGCGCGGGTGCGCCTACCGTGCGCCGACTCGACCACCTCGGCCCCGGCGCTGCGAAACAGTGCGGCCAGCCCAGGGCCAGCAGCAGTGAGCACGACGGCTCTTCCCCGGCGAGGCCGAGTCGGTGGCGCGTCCACCTGGTCGGCGAAATGGGTGACCAGAATGCGATGGGGGCGCCCGACGCTGGTACCGACCTCGATCGCAGCCCCGACGTCATCGACGTGGACGTGCACGTTCCACAGCCCCTCGCCACCGACGACCGCCAACGAGTCACCGAGCGGCCCGAGGGCGGCACGAAGGGCGGGGATGGTGTCATCTGGTGCGTCCAGCAGGTACATCACCTCGTAGGCCGGTCCGGTGCTTGACGGCTGGTCGTCGATCGGCCGGATCGGAACCGGCAGCATCTGGCGGGGGTGACTTGCCTGCGGGGTGACCCGCCCCGTCAGAACCCGTTCGGTGGTGTCAAGCAGCACCACCAGGGCGCGGCCACCAGCGTCCACAACTCCGGCCCGGCGCAACGGCTCGAGCTGGTCGGGGGTACGCGCCAACGCATCGTCTGCCGCAGTGGTAGCGGCCCGTAGCACCGCCGGCAGGGACGCATCCCGGCCAGCCGCCACCTCGGCACCGTCCGCGGCGGCCCGGGCGACGGTCAAGATGGTGCCCTCGACCGGGTCACCCACAGCAGCCCACGCTGCCTCGGCCGCGCTTCGCAGCACCCGGGCGTAGAGTTGGCCGGACGTGCGCGGGTCTCCGACGGGGTTGCCAGCCAGCAGCAGCGGCACGCTCACCCGCAGGAGCTGGGAGACGATCACCCCCGAGTTGCCGCGGGCACCGCGCAGTGCTCCGTCGACGAAGGCGCGGCCGACCTCGGTGATGTCGCTGCCGGTCGCGGCTGCATCAGCCGCTGCCTGGGCCGCGGACTCGACGGTGAGGTAGACGTTGGTTCCGGTGTCGGCGTCGGGCACCGGGAACACGTTGAGCGCGTCGAGCTCAGCCCGCGCGGCCCCAAGCGCGACCACCACCTGCTCACGCCAGCGCGCGAACAGGTCAAGGGCCGCCTCAGCTGTCACTGCAGGGAGATTAGTAGGCGCCGCCCCCCGTCCGTTACGCTTGTCTGGCTGCCCGCCTCCGTGGGCACCCGTCGCCTCACTGGCGCCGGCGCACGACATCGACTTTTCCAGGAGTGTTTCGCCATGGCTGCGGTCTGCGACGTCTGTGGCAAGAGCCCCGGCTTCGGCAACAATGTGCCGTGGTCACGCAAGCGTACGAAGCGGCGCTTCGACCCCAACATTCAGCGCGTGCGCGCGAAGATCGGTGCGACGCCGAAGCGGATGAACGTGTGCACCTCGTGCTTGAAGGCGGGCAAGGTCACCCGCTGATCTGACGGGCGCGACCGACCCCACCCGGCCCGCCGCTCAGCCGAAGTGCTGGTGGCCCTGACTTCCCTCGTACGTGACACCGTCGACAGTGACGCTGGCGCCAGCCGCCACAGCACCCACCACAGTCCAGCCAGGCGGCAGCAGCACGTCCGGTGGGAAGGTCGCTGCCAAGGCGTGATCGTCACCGCCGGTGAGGATCAGCCGCATCGGGTCAATGCCCAGCGCCGCCCCCACGGCTTGCAGCGGCTCCGGAACCGCGAAGGCGTCCGCCCGTACATCGATAGTCACGTCGCTCGCCGCAGCGACATGTGCCAGGTCGGCCAACAAGCCGTCGCTCACGTCGACCAAGGCGGTGGCTCCGGCAGCCGCCGCGACCGGACCCTCCGCGTACGGGGGCTGCGGCCTCCGGTGCGCGTCGACCACCACCCGAGGAGAGCGGAAACCCCGGCTGAGCACGGCGAAGCCGGCAGCAGCCCAGCCGAGACGGCCAGCGACGGCCACCACGTCGCCGTCTTGAGCAGTGCTGCGACGCACAACCGGCCCGGAGGCATCGCCCAGCACGGTCACCGCCACCTGCACCTGGTCAGCCGCCGACACGTCGCCGCCCACGATCCGCGCACCGACCTCGGCCGCCTCGTCGACCAGCCCGCGGGTCAGGTCGAGCGCCCACTGGGCGGGCAGGTCCGCCGGGGTGGACAGGGCCACCACGAGTGCACGAGCTCGACCGCCCATCGCGGCGATATCGGCGAGGTTCGCCGCGGCAACCCGATGACCGACGTCCACCGCAGACGACCAGTCGCGACGAAAGTGCCGGCCTTCGACAGCGACGTCGGTGGATACGAGCACCTCGCCGCCGCCGATGCGGACGACGGCGGCGTCATCTCCCGGGCCGACCAGCACACCGTCATCGAGGTCGGGCTCGGCTGCGAGCAGCGCCGTCACGGCGGTCACCAACCCGTGCTCGCCCAGTGCGGCAACGCTCTGGTCGGCCAGGGTGCTTAGCGGATGGCTCGACGTCATGAACGCCATCTTGTCGGACCTTGACCCGTTGGCTGTAGGTTGGTCCGGCGCGGCGGCCCACAGGGTCGCCACCCGTCGATGTGGAGGACGTCATGGTGGTGCAGGCCTACATCCTCATCCAAACCGAGGTCGGCAAGGCCGCCGACGTGGCCCGTGAGATCGCCGACGTCAGCGGCGTCACGCTTGCGGAGGACGTCACCGGCCCGTACGACGTGATCGTGCGCGCGGAGGCCGGAAACGTCGACGAACTCGGCCAGCTGGTCGTGGCTCGGGTGCAGAACGTTCCGGGCATCACCCGCACCCTCACGTGCCCTGTCGTCCACATCTGAGCGGTCCGTGATCCGACCGGGTCTGGTCACAAGCATTGCCACAGCGGCACTGGCCGTCGGTTGCTCGTCACCCGTCGCGGTCGAGTCGCCGGCGCTCGAGGGTAATTCCGCCCGGCTGTGCTCGGCCCTCGCCGAAGAAGCCCCAGCCAGCGTCGCCGACGCCGAACGCCGTGCGGTGGACACCACTGGTACCGCGCTGGCGTGGGGCGATCCGCCGATCGTGCTGACCTGCGGCGTGCCGGTGCCGCCGGAGCTCAAGCCCGGTGCACGCTGCGACACCATCGACAAGGTCGACTGGTTCACCCGTGAAGGCGCCGACGGACTTGTGTTTGCCACCATCGGGCGTGCCACCACGGTGGAGGTGCGGGTGCCCGACGACTACGAGCCGGCAGGTGACGCGCTCATCGACCTGGGTGGCGCCGTGCGGGCTGCGGTGCCGGCCGTGAAGCGGTGCCTGTGAGTCAGCCCGCCCGGTCGGGTTGCCCTAGTTCCGCCGAGACCACCCCGCCAGTGTGCGCAGACGCACCACGGTGAGCCCGCGCGGTGGTGCGTTTGCGCACGCACTCAGCGCAGGCCGGTGCCTCGCTCGAGCGCGAGCTGCAGCAGCCGGTCCACCAGCGCCGCATAGGGCACCCCGGTCGCCGCCCACAGCTGAGGGAACATCGAGGTCGGGGTGAACCCCGGCATCGTGTTGATCTCGTTGACCACGACCGAGCCATCGGGCAGATAGAAGAAGTCGACCCTGCCCAACCCTTCGCAGTCAATCGCGTCGAAGGCTTCGACCGCCGCCGCCCGCACCTGGGCGGTCACAGCCTCAGGCAGGTCCGCGGGGATCTGCAGTGCGGCGGTCCCGTCGACGTACTTGGCCTCGAAGTCATAGAAATCGTGACCGGCCGACGGATCGATGGTGATCTCTCCCACCACACTGGCCTCTGCCGGGCCGCCGGCAAGCCCCTGCAACACGCCACACTCCACCTCGCGCCCATCCAGGACGCCCGCCTCGACGAGCACCTTGGGGTCGTGTGACTGAGCCTCCGCAACAGCTGCGTCCAGTTGGTCGAGGTCATCGACCCGGCTGATCCCAAAGCTCGACCCCGCCCGGGCCGGTTTGACGAAGACTGGCAGCCCGAGCGCCTCCACCTCGGCACGGACGGCGGCGGCGTGCTGGCTCCACCGCCGCGGCCGCACCACCACGTACGGCAGCTGCGGCAGGGCTGCGGCGGCGAACGCAAGCTTCATGAACTCCTTGTCCATGCCCACCGCGCTGGCCAGCACACCGGCGCCGACGTACCGCACCCCGGCCATCTCGAGCAGGCCCTGCAGCGTCCCGTCCTCGCCCCATGGCCCGTGCAGCAGCGGCAGCACCACGTCCACATCACCGAGCGTGCGCGGGACGGTGCCCGGCTCGGAGACCACCAACCCACCCTCGTCTGACGGCCGCAGCGCAACGGTGGCGCGGGCCGCGTCCACCTCGGGCAACCTGCCGTCGGTGATCGCGAACCGCTGCGGGTCTTCGGACTCCAACACGCAGCGACCATCGGGAGTGATGCCTACCGGAAGCACCTCATAACGATCCGGGTCGAGGACGCGGATGACGTCGGCAGCGGTAAGACAGGAGACGCCATGCTCGCTGGATCGCCCCCCGAAGACGACGGCCACCCGGGTGCGGCCGGTCTGCTCAGCGGGCGTACGCATCGGGTGACAGTAGCGGCCGGGACAATGGGCGGCATGGATGCCATGCCCGACGCGCACACACCCGACCTGCGGCCCGCCACGCTTGTTGTCACAGCCGGCCGTCCGCCACACGAGCCTGATGCCCCGCTCAACCAGCCGCTGGTCGCCGCCAGCGTCTACGTCGCCGGAGGCGACCGCGAGTACGGCCGCTACGCCAACCCGACGTGGGAGGCGTTCGAGCAGGCACTGGCGCTGCTCGAGGGCGGCGGGAAGGCACTCGCATTCTCGTCCGGGATGGCTGCGGTGACCGCGGTCCTCGATCTGGTCGCCGACGGTGAGGCCATCGTCGTCCCGCAGCACGCCTACCTCGGTGTGCTGCACCAACTCGCCTCGATGGAGGCGAAGGGCCGGCTGAGCGTACGGACCGTCGACATCACCGACACCGACCAGGTGCTCGCGGCACTCGACGACGCCGCGGTGCTGTGGCTGGAGTCGCCCACCAACCCGGCGCTGGAGGTTGCCGACATCGAGACGTTGGCCGCGGCCGCACACGGGGCCGGCGCGACCTGCGTTGTCGACAACACGTTTGCGACCCCGCTGCGGCAGCGGCCGCTCGACCTCGGCGCAGACGTGGTCGTGCACGCCGCCACCAAGTACATCGCGGGTCACTCCGATGCCCTGATCGGAGCGGTCGTCACCCGCAACGAGCAGGCCTGGCTGGCGATCGACGAGCGCCGGAGGATGGCCGGCGCGGTCCCCGGGGCGCTGGAGACCTGGCTGGCGCTGCGCGGCATGCGCACGCTGGCGCTGCGGGTAGACCGGGCCGAGGCGAACGCGCAGACGCTGGTGCAGCGGCTCGGCGAGCACCCGGCGGTGAGTACCGTGCGCTACCCCGGCTTCGGTGGGGTCGTGGCGATTGAGTTCGCCGGCGGCGTGATCGCCGCCGATCTGGCCGTGCACAGCACCCGGCTGTGGGTGCACGCCACCAGCTTGGGCGGGGTGGAGTCGACCCTGGAACGACGCCGGCGCTGGAAGGGCGAGGCGACGACCATCCCCGAGGACCTGGTGCGGCTATCGGTCGGCGTGGAGGACGTCGACGACCTGTGGGCTGACCTCAGCGCCGCGCTGGACGCGACGGGCGAGCTACCGGGCTAAGGAGCCTCACCGCTCGGACGTGGCCGCCCGAGAGATCAGTGACGTCAGCATCTCCTGCGGACTCAGCTCGCCGTCAAGCACCCGCGTCACATGCTCGACGATCGGCATGTCCACGTCGTGCCGGCGAGCCAGCTCGCGCAGCGACTCCGCCGACTTCATCCCCTCGGCGACCTGCCGGGTGGAGGCCACCACCTGCTCGACGCTCATACCCGATCCGAGCCGCTCGCCGAACGTACGGTTGCGCGACAGTGGCGAGGAGCAGGTGGCCACGAGGTCCCCGAGCCCGGCCAGGCCAGACATCGTGAGCGGATCTGCCCCGGCGGCCTGCGCGAGGCGTCCGGTCTCGGCCAACCCCCGGGTGATGACCGAGGCGGTCGCGTTGTCGCCGAGACCGAGCCCCGACGCCATCCCCACTGCCAAGGCGATCACATTCTTGGTGGCGCCGCCGAGCTCGCAGCCCACCACGTCTGTGTTGGTGTACGGCCGGAAAGTCGGGGTGTGACACAGCTGCTGCAACCGGGTCGCGACCTGCTCGTCGGCGCAGGCCACCACGCTGGCTGCCGGCTGCCGTTGGGCGATCTCACGCGCAAGGTTGGGGCCGCTGACCACACCGACCTGTCCGGGCGATACGCCGGTGACCTCGACGATGACCTCACTCATCCGTTTCGCGGTGCCCAGCTCCACGCCCTTCATCAGGCTGAGCAGCACGACATCGGGCGTCAGCAACGGCACCCACGACGCGAGGTTGTCGCGCAGCGTCTGCGACGGCACGGCGACCACGACGACAGGGGCGTCCGCGAGGGCCTCAGCGGGGTCGGATGAGGCGCGCACTGCGTCCGGCAGCCTGATGCCGGCCAGGTATTCGGGGTTCTCGTGCGCGCCATTGATCTGCTCGCAGAGCTCGGCTCGGCGGCCCCACAGGCACACCTCGCTGCCGGCGTCAGCGAGGACCAGGGAGAAGGCACTCCCCCACGAGCCGGCACCCATCACCGCCACTCGCGTCACGTGCTGTCTCCCTGCTGATGGCGGCTGGGCCTGCGGGTGGGTCGGTGTGGGTTGCCGGTTGTCGGCGCCCCGGCGCTGCGCGGGTCGAACCGTACCGCCGGCGGCGTCTGTCCCCGCAGTTGTCCCAGCAGGCCAGTGATGGCGGCCATCACCCGGGCGGTGGCCTCGCGCAACAACTCGGCGGTCACCGGCAGACCCCGCAGGTCGTCCAGGTCGACCGGTGGTCCGACCAGCACGTCGTTGACCGGCCGGGCAAGCAGCCGCGGTCGCCGCGCATACGGTGGGAGCAGCTCGTGCGCTCCCCACTGTGCACACGGCAGCACAGGGCAGCCGCTGTCCAGGGCGATGCGGACTGCGCCGGTCTTGCCGACCATCGGCCACAGGTCTGGATCACGGGTCAGCGTCCCTTCTGGGTAGACAATCACCGAGCGCCCCTGCCGGACGGCGGCCACGGCGTCGCGGTATGCCTGCGCGGCGTGCTCGGTCTCGCGGTGCACGGTGATCTGACCGGTCGCGCGCAACAGCCTGCCCACCACCGGCAGCTGCAGCACCGAGCGCTTGGCCAGGTAATGCGGGGCATACCCGGAGCCGTCTACGAAGTGACCGAAGAAGAATGGGTCGGCGTAGGAGATGTGGTTGGCAGCGAACAGGAAGCCACCAGTTGTCGGCAGGTGCTCCTGGCCGCGCCACCGACGTCGGGTGAGCAGCACCATCGGCAACCAGAGCAGCGCGACGCACAACGTCAACGGAACCCCGCGGCGCTCCCTACGAACCACCTCACACGCCCCTTCATCGTCGCCCGACTCTAGTGCTGGCTCCGTTGCTGGCAGGATCGGTGGCGATGGGTGCGCCGACGAACACACGCTGGGTGGCAGTGGTGCCGGTCAAGGCGCTGGCAACAGCGAAGTCGCGCCTTGCCGCGGGCTCGCCTGAGCATCGCCAGGCCCTCGCCGGCGCCTTCGCAGCGGACACCATCAGCGCTGTGCGGTCGGTCAGCAACGTCGAACTGGTGCTGGTCATCTGCGGTGACCGGCGGCTCGCCCAGACGTTCGTCGCGCCCGGAGTCACCGTGTTGGACGAGCCTGAGCCGAGTGGCCTCAACGCGGCAGCCACCGCGGGGATCAACTGGGCCACCAGCCGGCATCCAGCAGCCGGCGTGGTGGTGATCCCTGCCGACCTGCCGGCGCTGCGCGCGGACGATGTGGATGCCGCGCTGTTACTCGCTGCTCGCCACCCACGCGCAGCGTTGGCCGACCGCGAGGGTGTCGGGACCACGATGTTGACCGGCCTGCCGGGCAGCCCACCGCGACCGCGCTTTGGCGCCGATTCGTACGCTGCGCACCTGGCCGACGGTGCGGTCGGACTCGACGACAGCGGGCTAGATCGTGCCGTACGTGACGTGGACACCAGCCACCACCTCAGCCAGGTGCGGCTGCTGGGCGTGGGTGCGGCGACCGGCAGGGTGCTCGATGCCGGCTGACGACCAAGGCGCCGCCCCGCCACCGCATCGACCGCAGGCGCATCGGCGGCAGGCAACGGTGGCGGCTTTTGACACTGACACCGGTGCCGGGCGGGTGCTGCTGGACGACGGCATCGCGCTGGCTGTGCCGAGCGGTGCGCTGCGGCCCGGCTCAGCCCGCCTGCTGCGGCGCGGTCAGCGGGTGGTGGTCGAGCTGGACGACAACGCCGAGCATCCGGTTGTGCGGCTAGTCCACCTGCTCACGGTGCCACCGGGTCCGCTGCCGGGTCGGACACCCGGGCAGGCAGCGTCTGCGGCTTCCACGACGGACGAGCCTCCTCGTACGAACTGATGTCGTCGGAGTGGGCGAGGGTTGCCGCCACGTCGTCAAGCCCCTGCAGCAGCCGCCAGCGGGTGTAGTCGTCGATGTCAAACGAGTCTTCGATGCGGCCCTCGTCGCCATCGGCGCTGATCGTCCGGTCGTGCAGGTCCAGAGTGACCGCGGCTCGCGGTTGGCGCTCCAACAGGTCCCACAGCGCGGCGACCACCTTGGCGTCGACCTCCGCCGCGAGCAGCCCCGCCTTGCCAGCGTTGTTGCGAAAGATGTCGCCGAAGCGCGGGGAGACCACGGCGGCGAAGCCGTAGTCCTGCAGCGCCCAGACCGCATGCTCACGCGACGAGCCGGTACCGAAGTCCGGTCCGGCCACCAGGATGCTGGCGCCCGCTGACTCTGGCCGGTTGAGAACGAAGTCAGGGTCGGCGCGCCAGGCCGCGAACAGGCCGTCCTCGAAGCCGGTTCGGGTGACCCGCTTGAGGTAGGCGGCGGGGATGATCTGGTCGGTGTCGACGTTGCTGCGGCGCAGCGCGACCGCTGTGCCGGTGTGCGTGGTGAATGGCTGCATGGCGATCAGACCTCTACAAGGTCGGCGGGTGAGCCGAGGTGGCCGAGCACTGCGGTGGCGGCGGCGACCTGCGGCGACACCAGGTGGGTGCGGCCGCCCTTGCCTTGCCGGCCCTCGAAGTTCCGGTTCGAGGTCGAGGCAGCCCGCTCCCCCGGCTGCAGGGTGTCGGGATTCATGCCCAGACACATCGAGCAGCCGGCGCCGCGCCACTCGGCGCCAGCGGATGTGAACACGGCGTCGAGGCCCTCCGCCTCAGCCTGCAGGCGTACCCGGGTAGAGCCGGGAACGACCAGCATGCGGGTGCGGTCGGCGACCCGGTGGCCGTCGAGGACCGCCGCCACCGTACGCAGGTCCTCGATGCGGCCGTTCGTACACGAGCCGACGAAGACGGTGTCCACGTCGATGGCGCGCATCGGGGTGCCCGGCGTCAGCGCCATATAGGTAAGCGCCCGCTCGGCGGCAGCCCGGTCGTCGGCGTCGTCGAAAGCCTCCGGCGACGGAACCTGCGCGGACAGCGGCACACCCTGGCCCGGGTTGGTGCCCCAGGTCACGAACGGCGTCACCGTCGCGGCGTCCAGCACCACCTCGCGGTCGAACTGCGCGTCGTCGTCGGTGGCCAACGAGAGCCAGTGGGCGACCGCGGCATCCCAGTCGTCGTCTTGGGGCGCGTGTGGGCGTCCGCGTAGGTAGTCGACGGTGATCTCGTCGGGTGCGATGAGACCAGCCTTGGCACCCCATTCGATGGACATGTTGCAGATCGTCATGCGAGCCTCCATGGACAGCGCACGAATCGCCTCGCCGCGGTACTCCACCACGTAACCCTGGCCGCCGCCGGTGCCCACCTGCGCGATCAGCGCGAGCACGAGGTCTTTGGCGCTGACCCCGTCGGACAGGGTGTTGACGACGGTGACGGCCATCGTGCGCGGCCGTGCCTGCGGCAGCGTCTGGGTGGCCAGCACGTGCTCGACCTCGCTGGTGCCGATGCCGAAAGCCAGCGCACCGAAGGCGCCATGGGTGGAGGTGTGTGAGTCGCCGCAGACCACCGTGGTGCCGGGCTGGGTGAGCCCCAGTTGGGGGCCCACCACATGCACGATGCCCTGGTCTGCGTCGCCGAGCGGGTGCAGTCGGACGCCGAACTCCTTGCAGTTCGCGCGGAGGGTGTCGACCTGGGTGCGCGACACCGGGTCGGCGATCGGCTTGTCCACATCGATCGTGGGGATGTTGTGGTCCTCGGTGGCGATGGTCAGGTCCGGGCGCCGGACCG
>JACCYS010000307.1 GCA_013696365.1 Nocardioidaceae bacterium | reverse complement strand
AGCGGGTGCTGGCCGACCGGCGCAAGCCCTACTTCGGGACCGGTTCGCCGATGGTCGCTGGTCGCGTCGACGTGGACGAGGTGGTCGGCCGGTGGCGAGAGCTGCGCGCGGGTATGCCGGATGGTCAACTGGGCGGTCCCGCAGGTGGCCAGCCGACCGGCGGTTCCGCGGAACCGCCGTCGGCATCCAGTCCCGAGCCAGGGACCCGGCGGCGGCGTCGGTGGTGGTGGCGCGGCTGAGGCCTGGCGCAGACGTCGGCCCGATCTCGCGTGGTGGCGCTTCGACCTCGGCCTCCGCGACTGCCGGGTCCCGCACGAGGTCCCGGTCGGACAGGATCGTGATGGTGTCCTCGAGCGCTTCGACGTCCTCCACCGCGAGCAGCACGGCGGAGGGGTGACCGTGCACGATGACCGTGAGCCTCTCGTGCTGAGTGTCGACACGCTGGACGTACTCGGAGAGGCGACCCCTGACCTCGGCCGGCGTTGCGATCGACATGGTCCTAGGTGTGACCAGAACGTCCGGGTTGTCCAGCCAGGGAGGTCCCTCGATCTCGGGCGGTGGATCGGTGCCTTAGTGGTCTCGCTCGTAAGTTCGTTGGGGGTCATGCTGCTCGGGTCTGGTTCGGACTGGCTGTGCCGGTGGGGTGATGCCGGTCGAGGCGGTCCAGGAGCTCGGCGAGGTCGCTGGTGGTGAATTTCCACTTGAATGGCTGGGCGGTGTCGTTGTAGCGGTGTTCGAAGTCGGTCAGTCGCTTCTGGACGACGGCCAGGTCGGTGAAGTCGTTGGGGGAGAGCACTTTGCGTTGGATGATGGAGAAGTAGACCTCCACCTGGTTGAGCCATGAGGCGTGCACTGGAGTGTGCACCATGACCGCGTTCGGGAACCTGGCGGCGAGCCGGTCGATGGCCTTCTGTCCGCGGTGGGAGGAGCCGTTGTCCACCACCCAGAACACCCTGTTGGCGGAGGCGTACGGCTCGCGGGTCATCACCTGATCGACTAGTGCGGTGAACGGCTCGATCCCAGTGGTGGCCTCGCAGCGGCCGAACACGGTGGCCCGGTGGACGTCGTAGGCGGCCAGGTAGGCCACCGCCCCGCCGCGGTGGTAGTCGTGGTTGACGCGCATCATCCGAGAGCGTCCCGCCGGCAGGGTGGGGTGGCAGCGGCAGCGGGCCTGGATGGAGGTCTTCTCGTCGGCCGAGACCACGAAGTCGTTCGGGCCCAACGGTGCTCCCTTCCACTGCCGGGCGTACAGGTCCAGCACAGCCTGGGCCTTGGCGGCGAAGTCCGGGTCGCGGATGAAGATCCACGACTGGTACTGCCACGGCTTGATCGCGTCCTCGGCCAGCCATCGCCGGACCGTCGCCGACGACACCGCTGCGCAGATCCCGTCCGCGGCTGCCTGCCGGGCCAGTTCCGGGCAGCTCCACCGTGCCAGCGGCACGGCGCTGGCCTGCGGCGGCTGGCACGCCAACGCCTTGACCTGGGCGACCTGCACCGGGGCGAACCGCGGCGGACGGCCCGAGCGTTTCGCATCACCCAGCGACGCCCGACCCGAAGAACAGAACCATCGGTGCCGCCACTTGCGGACCGTGTCCACGCACACCCCGACCCGCTCGGCGATCACCGCGTTGGGGAGGTCGTCGCCGGCCAGCAACACGATCCTGGCCCGGACCACCAGCCGCTGCGCGGTTGTGCCCGCCCGGACCAGGCGCCGCAGGACTTGCCGGTCGGCGTCGCTCAACTCGATCACATCCATGCTGGAAACAGGCACGACGGACCCCTCCTGCTGAAGCTCGACAGTCACTTCAGCCTCATCCGCCACACCATGGATCCTGGTCACCAACACGCCGGTCAGGCACGATGACAGCCATGCCCGCCCCACCGGAGTCCACCAAGACGTCTCTGCAGCAGCGCCTGAACGACCACGCCGACGCTCACTGGCCCGCCCTGGCCAACATCGACGTGCGGTTCCGCGGGACCTTCGCCTACATCGACGCTCACCTGCCCGACGGCGAGACCCTGCCACTGATGCGACTGCGCTACGGCGGCTCAGCCAACCGCTGGGGCTTCGCCCTCTACCTAGCCAGCAAGGACGGCTACCGCGACCAATTCCTACCCACCGGCCTCACCGCCGGCACCCCCGAAGAAGCCCTCGACTGCGCAGCCGGCCTCTACCTCGACAACCCCTGACCCCCGACGGACTAACGAGCGAGACCACTTAGCCGAAGCGTGTAAAGAAGCTGTTCTGGAAGAGCAGGCCCGGGTCGTGGCGGCGCTTGAGGGCGAAGAACTCGTCCAGCTCTGGGTAGGCCTGGGCGACCTGCTCTCTGGTGTAGTGCTGTTGGTAGGGCAGGTAGAACGTGCCGCCGCGTCGCAGTGCTGCGGCGACGAGCTCGCGGGTCAGATGGGCCATGTCAGCGTTGCCTGCCTCGCTGACGTCTTGGCTCAGATACAGCACCAGCGAGAAGCGCTCGCCCTGTGCGTAGTCCAGGGTGATGTCGGAGGCGTGCACGGACCGGATCGAGGCGTTGAGCAGCTGCGCGTGGTGGGCGCCGAGCTGTTCGCGCAGGTCCGCGAGGAACGGCACGAGCTGGTCGGGGGGTAGGAAGTACTCGTGCAGGATGTCGGTGTACTGGGTGAGCCGGTTGCTGAGGAGTCCCAGGCTCTCGAACATGGCCTGATTGCGTCCGACGAGACAGGCCTCTGCTTGCCGCAGCGCCTCGTTGCGGGACTGTGTGCAGCCGCGCACGTGCGGCAGCAGGTCGCGTTGTGCGCTCCACTTGATGCCCTGACCCAGGTCGCCGGTGCGCGCCAGGTTAAGGACCAGCCGCCCGAAGCGGTCGGAGCTGCGGGCCTGTAGCTGGGGCACGGGCTCTGCGGCTTCGAGCCGGGTGTAGGTGTAGACGATGGCTTCGTCGAGCAACGTGGACGGGGAGGTGGACAGGTGCGTGTAGGTCATCCGGACCGCTGGGTCATCCGCCACGTCGGCGGAGAACACCTCCGGGAAGTCGTGGGTGTCGATGACGCGGCTGTCCAGCCGGTAGACCTCGCTGTCGACCAGGTCCAGCTCGACGTCGAGGATGACCCCGAGCAGGCCGTAGCCCCCGACGACGGCGTGGAACAGTTCCGGTTCCTGCTCGCGGCTGACCTGGTGGACCACGCCGTCGGCCAGCATGACCCGCAACGAGCGGATCGTCGAGGACAGGCTGCCTGCTCTGAAGTCCAGGCCGTGGGCGTTGACCGACACTGTGCCACCGACGCTGAGGACGTCGATGCTGGGCATCGTGGCCACGGACAGTCCCATCGGGTGCACGGCCTCCAGGACCTGGTGCCAGGTGGCTCCGGCCTGGACGGTGACGGTCCGAGCGTCCTGGTCGACCCGCACGTGATCCAAGCCGCGCATGTCCAGCACCAGCGCGCCGGGGTGGGAGGCCTGTCCGCCCATCGAGTGCCCGGTGCCCGCCACCGACACCACCAGGCCGTGGTCCCGCGCATGAGCAAGAGCCGTGCGGACGTCCTCCTCCTGGTGCGGGCGCACCACGCCATACACGGCTGTGCGGTTGAGGCAGCTCGCGTCGTTGACAGTCCCTCCTTGCTGGTGCAACGTCCCGGGGTAGGCCTCTGACACGTCCCGGATCAGCGGGCCGTCGCCCATCGGTACAGCCGGTGCGACACGAACGATGCAGTCCTTGGCCTCGGCCGGCTCCCCGGACCACAGG
>JACCYS010000241.1 GCA_013696365.1 Nocardioidaceae bacterium | reverse complement strand
AGCCCGGCCATGGTGGTGGCGACGTCCACATCGAGCGTGTCGAAACTGTCCCGCCCCGGCGAGCGGGTCACATACATCTCCCCCCACACCGTGTCCCCGAACAGCACCGCGACCGCCAGCGCATGCTCCTTGCCGAGCTTGCGCAGCAGCTCGCGGTCACCCAGGGCTGTCTCAACATCGTCGACCGACCCGGTCCACGGGGACGGCGGGCTGGTGATGGTCTGCCGCACGTGCGGGACCTCGCTCGCCGGGAATGTGTGGGCGCTCGGCCAGGGCTGCTCACAATCGGCCAGCTCGCCGGCATTGTGAATGACCAGCATGCGGGCGTGGGCATGGTCCATCCGGCAGATCGTCACCGAGTCGCCGACAAGCTGCGCCAGCGCGCTTGCGGCTGCGCAAGCGATCAACTGCTCGGTCGACGCACTCGTGTGCACCTCGGAGGCGAACTGGCTCAAACCACCGATGCGGCACTGTTCGGCCCGCAAGAAATGTCCCCCTCGTTTCGTTCGCTCACGACCAGCGGCTGGCGTCGGCAGCCCAACGAGTGCCACCAAGGATGCCAGAACATTGCCCTGACGCCTACCCGCTCGCAACCTCAACGCTGCTGCGCGGCAGCATCACTGGGCGAGCGTCCGGGCAGTCTCTCGAGCAACGGCAGCATGCAAGTCGCGGCGGCCAGCCCGGTCGACCGCGACCTCGAGCACCCGGATGCCGACCGTGGGGGTCGCCAGCAAGGTGCGCAGCTCATCCGCCCCTCGCACCAGGTGATGCCGCGTGCCAGTGGACGAGCAGAGCCCCGCAAGATCGACGCCAGTGGGGGTGGCGAAGACGCGTTCGAATGCGTGGTGATGCAGCGGTTCGCCTTGCTCGAGGGTGGCGAAGATGCTGCCGCCGTCGTCGTTCGACACCACCAGGGTCAGGTCAGGGCGCGGCTCGCTCGGTCCGAGAAGCAGCGCGCTGAGGTCGTGCAGGAAGGTCAGGTCCCCCAGCAGCGCCAGCGACCGCGCCGACGGGCGACCCAGCGCCATCCCTACCGCGGTGGAGATCGTGCCGTCGATGCCGGCCAGGCCCCGATTGCCGACCACCAGCCGCCGCTCACCGACCGGATAGGGCGCAGCAACCAGGTCGAGGTCGCGAATGGGCTGCGACGAGCCGACAACGAGCAGCCCCGCTGGCGGCACCGCCTCACTCACGGCCCGGGCAACAGCAGCGCCCAGCAGCACACCGGCGGGCAATGTCGCCGCCGTGGCGGCCAAGACCTCGTCCACGGCCTTCGAGACCTGCTCGTCGGCGCGCATCCAGCGGTTGCACCACTCCTCGTTGCCCGGCTCCCCGCCGGTCAAAGCCACGGTCGCGGCGTTGGGCAGCACCCGGGACACCTGGTGCCCCGGGTCCACCCATCGCACCCCTGTCGGCATCGCGACCACCTCAACGTCCGGCCGGCCCAAGAGTTGTGTGACCGGACGGCTCAGGGTGGGACGCCCAGCCACCACCACACGCTGGATTTCTGCTGACAGCGGCTCATGCCCGAGCAGCAGACTGCCGCTGCGCAACGCCGACCGGCCAGTACGCGCCCCCGATGTCGGCTCGGCGATCAGCGGCCAGCCTGCACGCTCGGCGAGCAGCCGCGCTGGTGGCCCGGCGTCGGCGCCGGCGACCAGCACGGTGCGCAGGCCGAGTGTCAACTCCACCGCGACCGGCCCGGCCGACCGCTCGACGTGGATCCATGGCCGACCGCCCACTCGCCCACCGGGCGCCCAATCCTGCTCGAGTGCCCCCGGAGCCGCATCCTCGGCGTCGGGTACCAGCGGCAGGTCGAAGCAGCAGTTGAGCTGTACCGGGCCGGGGTCGCCGCTGGCAGCACCAGTCGCTGCGACGACCCCGCGGGACAGCTGCGCTCGCCACGCTGCCACCGCCGCCGCGCCCTGCGCCTCGGCGACCACATCGGCTGGCACGTCTGCGCTCCAACGCAACGCCGAGCCAAACAGTCGCACCTGCTCGGTCGTCTGGTTCGCCCCGCTGCCCCGCAGCTGAGCGGGCCGG
>JACCYS010000166.1 GCA_013696365.1 Nocardioidaceae bacterium | reverse complement strand
GCACCACGGCGCTCGGCAGCCGAGCTACCGAAAGGGAGGCACTCGCCGACCTTCAGAGCACCGCCCTGAGTGGGCAACGCGCAGAGGGACTCCGGTTGCGCACGGCCGCTCCAACCAGGGCGGCTGCCACCCGGAGCCCTGCGCTCCCCAACTTGCAGAGCGGAGCCATGAAACTAAAGGCAATCCTCCAATCACTTACGGCGATCAGTGTGCTGGCCGCCACTATCGCTGTCAATCCGGCGACATCGCTGGCCGCCACCTCTCAGACCATCGTCGTCGACAACGGCAACCCTGCCGCATCCGACTCAGCCGCCGGGACCGCAACGACCCCGCTGAAGACCATCGGTCAAGCGGCGCAGCGCGCCGAGCGGAACAACGTCGCCGGAACCGCCACCACGGTGCTCATCCACCCCGGCACCTACCGGGAGTCGGTCGATCTGTACTACTCGACCAAGGCGACCGCGGCTCCGCTGACCTTCGAGGCGGCGCCGGGTGGTCCCGTCGTCATGTCGGGCTCCGATGTCTGGACCGACTGGCGTCCCACCGGCGATGGCGAGATCCTCGCGCACGAGTGGGCCTACGACTGGGGCCTGTCGACCATGCCGGCCAGCTGGAACGACTGGTGGTCGCGGCAGACCATCTCCGACGTCGTGCTGCGCCGCGAACTGGTCTACGTCGACGGCGAGCGCATGCGCCAGGTGCTGTCGCTGGAAGAGCTGCGCCAGCGGACCGGTGCCTACTTCGTGTCCGAGAGCGCCAACAAGCTGTACCTGCGGCTGCCGGCAGGCGCCGATGCCGCCACCGCCACTGTCGAGGTCGGGGTGCGACCCCGACTGTTCAACGCCCAGAAGTGGCGCAACCTGACCGTGCGGGGCATCACCTTCCAGCACGCCGTCACGCCCATGAACGGGAGTTCCGCTCGCTTCCTGCGGGTGTCCAACGTGCTGCTTGAGGACGCCGTCTTCCAGGAGAACAGCTGGGGAGGCTTGGCCTTCCAGTACAGCAAGGACCTGGAGCTGCGCAACACGCGCATGAACTCCAACGGTGTCAAGGGCGTCAACATCTTCAAGTCCGGGAACATCCTGCTGGACGGGACCCAGATCTCCTACAACAACTGGCGGGGTCACTGGGGCGGCTTCCACGGCTGGGACGCCGGCTCCAAGATCTGGGGCGCGCGCGGCGCCACCGTCCGCAACCACCAGTCCGTCGGGAACCTGTCGCACGGGCTGTGGTTCGACACCGACAACGTCGGCGTCGTCATCGAGAACTCGCTGCTGGCGAACAACCTCAAGGACGGCGTCTTCCTGGAGGCCAGCCAGGGGCCGTTCACCCTGCGCGGCAACACCATCTGCGGCAACCGCCAGGACGGCATCACCGACGGCAAGGCCGACAACGTCACCGTCGAAAACAACACGATCTTCGACAACACCGGCGGGCAGATCCAGTTCACCGGCCGCAAGGGCGGACGGCCGATCATCGATCAAGACACCGGCCAGGAGATCCTGACCCGTTCGCGCAACTGGACGCTGCGCGGCAACACCATCGTGGGCAACCAGCTCAACCAGGACGTCATCGCCACGACCATGGGTGACGAGGACTGGAATGTCATGCGCGGCTCGCTGACCGCCGATGGCAACAGCTACTACAACCCCGTCAAGCCACGATCCTTCGAGATCCCTGGGGGCAAGTACGTCGACCTGCCGGGATGGCGCCAGAACACCGGCGCCGACGCGACCTCGACCTTCGCCGCGCCGGGCGCGCCGCTCGAGTGCGACGCCCCGACCGACTCACCGCCGGTCGAGCCGCCGGTCGAGCCCCCGGTCGATCCCCCGGTCGTCCAGCCGGCTCCCGTCACCGACCTGACCGCCTCGCCGGGTGACCGCTCGGTGAGCCTGGCCTGGACC
Organism: Nocardioidaceae bacterium; assembly: GCA_013696365.1. GTDB lineage: Bacteria > Actinomycetota > Actinomycetes > Propionibacteriales > Nocardioidaceae > JACCVL01. Next base: position 1,229 of record JACCYS010000166.1, on the reverse strand, counting down.
AACCCCAGCGACATCGCCGGAGTCACGGTCGTCGCAACCACCGGCCAGACCGCTCCTTCGTCACCCTCGGCGGGCACCGTTGTCTACGACGGCACGGGCAGCCAGAGCACCCACACAGGACTGAACAACGGCACCACCTACAGCTACTCGGTGTTCACCTACGACACCGAGCGCAACTACAGCGACGCCGTGACGGCCGCGGCCACCCCCGTCGCGCCCAAGGTGCAGACCCGGCTGGAGGCCTCGGCGTCGGCCAGCCTGATCACCGCGGGTGACGGCGTCGAGATCACCGGGCGGCTGTTCAACTCGACCACCGGCGCGCCGATGGCCAACGAGTCGATGACGATGGTCAGCCAGCCCGTCAGCAACGACAGCGACCCGGGAGGGCACACGTCCGCCGCGGCGTCGACCGATGCCAACGGAAGGGCAACCTTCTCGCTGACGCCATCCGAGAACGTGCGCGTCACCCTCGAGCACAGCAGCAGCTCCTCAGTCACCAGTACTGCCAACGTGACTGTGCTGGTGCGCCCCGACGTGGACACCCTCGTCGAGGACGACAGCATCCGGCTCGGTAGGGCCGTGGTGCTCACCGGCCAGGTGACACCGGCCCATGCTGGCCAGAAGGCGATGCTGCACTACGACGGCTCCGGCACCTGGGAGAAGATCCAGAGCACGACGCTGGCCGACGACGGCAGCTTCCGCTTCGGAACCGGTCCGAGCTTCAGTGGGCTGCACGGCTACCGGGTCTTCGTGCCGGCTGACGCCGACCACGCGGAGGGCATGAGCCAGCGGATCAACGTGCGTGTGTACGCCGCCGCCATTACGGCAGTGCGCTACGACCCCGCCGGAGACGACCTGCGTAACCTCAACGGTGAACAGGTCACCGTCCGCAACGTCGGTGGCGTGGCAATCAACCTGGCCGGTTGGCGACTGCGGGACCGCTATCTGCTCCCCGCCTACCAGCTCGCGCCGGACGCCAGGGTGGTCATCCACTCCGGTTCCGGAAAGAGTGGCTCGGGTCACGTGTACCTGGGAAGCACCCGTGAGGTGTGGCCCAACAAGCCCGGCACCGTCGCGCGGTTGTACGACGACGACAACGCGCTGGTGAGCAGCTTCACCTACTAGCGCTGGTCGGCACCATTGGCCCCCGGCTCTCTCACCAGAGCCGGGGGCCAAGCCGTGTTCGGGCTAGCCCTGGGGCGGCACCCCGCCCGCCGGCGCGGTGGCGG
>JACCYS010000179.1 GCA_013696365.1 Nocardioidaceae bacterium | reverse complement strand
TAGGGCGTGTTGGTAATCGATCTGGGGAGGCTGTTCGGCCAGTCTTGACGCATGGTGATGAGGCAAGAGATTCCGGATGAGACGTGGGCGGTTCTCGAGCCGCTGTTCCCGCGGTCGAAGGGTCGTGGCCGGCCGATGATGGACATGCGGTCGACGGTGGAGGGGATCGCCTGGCGGTTCCGGACGGGCGCTCCGTGGCGTGATGTGCCCGAGCGGTTCGGGCATTGGAACTCGATCTACCAGCGGTTCTCCGACTGGTCCGCGGACGGGACCTGGGCACGGGTGCTGGCCAGGGTGCAGAGCTCCTCGGCGGCGGCCGGCGAGATCGACTGGACGGTGTCGGTGGACTCCACGATCACTCGGGTGCACCAGCACGGCGGGACTCTGCCGCGCGACACAGGGGGCAGGATCGAACTACAGGAATCTCGGCGATCCGGAGCCGCCTGACCACGCGATCGGCCGCTCCAGAGGCGGGATGACCTGCAAGATCCATCTCGCAACCGACGGCAAGGGCCGGCCGCTGGGTCTGGTTCTCACCGGCGGGAACGCCGCCGATACGTCCTTCTTCACCACCGTGCTGGAGGCCATCAGCGTCAAAGACGGCCGTCCCGGTCGGCCTCGCAGCAGGCCAGATCGGGTCCTTGCCGACAAGGCCTACACCTCGGCGACCAACCGCCGGTTCCTGACCGAGCGAGGCACCAAGGTCACCATCCCCGAACGCGACGACCAAAAGGCCGGACGCCTGCGGCGCGGCTCAGCCGGCGGCAGGCCCCGCAGCTTCGACGCCGAGGCATACAAGGGCCGCAACGTGGTCGAGCGCTGCTTCAACCGACTCAAGCAATGGCGCGGAATCGCCACCCGAAGCGACAAGACAGCCCGCTCCTACCTCGCCGGACTCACCCTCGCCGCGGCACTCCTGTGGCCACGATGAACACCTTTACCAACACGGCCTAGGAGCCGGTGTTGCCGCGCGGCTTCAGCACGAACAGCCCGCGGTCGATGCTGCTGACAGCGACCACCCGCTGGTCGTAGTACGGGTAGTTGCTCCAGGTGCCACCCTCGAAGGTTGCGTTGTCGTTCTCGGGGTAGACGTCGAAGTAGCCCACCTCGGGCAGTTCACCGGCACCGACACCCGCGGTGTCAAAGATGCGCAGCCCGGTCGTGTAGTTCGACGCATAGGCGCGGTCTCCCTCGGTGTAGAGGTTGTGACCGATCGAGCTCTCACCATTGTCGGTCGTCGCCGTGAGGGTGGGATTGTCGAGGTCGCGCACATCGAAGATCCGGGTGGTGGTCGGGATTTGGTAAAAGATCTCGTCCAGCTCGTCGTTGTGCAGGAAGTACTCCTGGTCTGGGGTGAGCCAACCCTGGTGGCTGTAGCCGTCCAGCGGGTACTCGAAGCTGGACAGCAGCACGGGGGCGCTCTTGTCGGTCACGTCCACGATTCCGACGGTGTTGATGATGCCTTCGGGGCTGAAATCGTTGAACGTGGCGGCGGAGTTGAAGCAGATCTCCCGGCCCTGGTGATCGGTGTCCGGCCCGGTGTAGATCTCGCACTGGGTGTCGTGGACGTAGCCATTCTCGGCCGAGCAGCCGGCGACCGTCGGGTCGGTCGGGTCGTGCACGTCGACCATATGCAGTCCGCCGTCGCATTCGTCGGAGCCAACGATGTAGGCGAACCCGGTGTCGACGTTGATGTTCACGTTGTGCGAGCCGCCGACGCCGGCGTAGTGCGCGGTCTCGGCGAACGTGGCTGGCGTTCCATTGGCACCACGCAGCCGCGTCAGGTCGAAGACCTGCATGCCGTGGTCATCGTGCTCGGAGACAATGAACGCGTGGTCGTCGTAGATCTTGATGTCCCGCCAGAACTGCCCGCCCTCGGTCGAGTGGGTGGGCAGCGTACCGACCACATCTGGCCGCTTCGGGTCGCTGATGTCGACGAAGACCGTGCCTTCGATTCCCCCGATGATGGCGTACTCGGCGCCCGTCCGGGGGTCGGTCCAACCCCAGATGTCGTTGGCGAACCTGAGTCCGAGGTCATTGAGCGTCAAGTGGCTCATCATGTCGACGCGGTCGCAGGGGAATGTCTTGGCGGCCATGCCGCGGATGCAGGGGGCGAAGCTCTTTGGCGCGTTGCTGCCGGCGTTCGATTTGGCCGCGTTGACGTTGGCGAACTCATGCGCCTGGGCTGCCAATGACGGCGGATGGGAGTTGCCCTTGCCGTCGTCATGGGCGTAGGCCGTCGGGCCGACTGCGCTGAGGCCGAGCCCCATGATCATCACGATGGCGATGCGACGTCTCATCCAGATGCCTTCCTCCAGGCAGACGGCCAGCGGACCAGGTTGTTCGTCCGTGACCGTCTGGTGACGGTTTGTGGGGAAGAACCTATGCCCATTCCGAGGTGACTGGGAACCCCTGGCGCACAAGTCGCAACGCCCCTCGGAATGCGCGGATCGCGAGGTGAGGGTGGGAGATGGGGGGCGTGGGTGTGGGGGCTGGGGAACCCGAGGGTGGGGTCAGGCGAGGGGGTCGTCGTCGCCGTACGGGCGCAGCCCCAGCCGGCGCGCGGCCGAGTCGGCCGCCATCCGCTCTCCGACCTCGGCCCGCAGCGCGGCCGGGTCGTCGGCACCAGCGCGCAGGAAGCATCCGCTGAGATGGTCGAGGGCCCCCGAGCTCGCGTTGGCCACCAGGTCGACGACCAGGTCGGGGTCGGTCCACTGCTCGCGGCCGGCCATCACCGGCATGCCGGCGGTCATCGCGGTGCGCACCACCCCAGGTGCAATGTCGAAAACCGCCAGCCCGTGCTCGCGGCCGGCCTCGCTGTAGGCGCCGGACAGCCGCAGCAGAGCTGTCTTGCTCACGCAGTAGGCGCTGTAGTCGGGCACGTCGCGCAGCGCCATCCCGGACGTCAAGCCGATCACCCGGCCGCCGCCACGCTCGATCATCCCCGGCACCACCGCCTGCAGCACCCGCTGGGTGCCCAGCACGTTGACCTCCAGCACCCGCCACCAGGCGTCCAGGTCTGCCCGCCACGGGTCGGTCTCTGCCGGGTCGATCGCGCCGGCGTTGCACACCACGACATCGATCGGCCCCAGCTGGTCGGCCACCGCGTGCACCACCTGGTGCACCTCGTCGTCGTTCGTCACGTCACCGGACACCCCGACACAGCGGCCCCCGGCGGCTTCGACCGCGGCAACAACCTCGGCGACCTGACCGGCACTTCGCGCGCACAGGCCGACGGCAGCCCCGCGGGCGGCAAGCCCCTCGACCAGAGCTCGGCCGATCCCCCGGCCACCACCGGTGACGAGGACGACCAGGCCGTCCAGGTCGTCCGGAGCGACCAGTCGGGCGCCGCTCACGAGCGCTGCTCCGCACCAGTACGGGCGGCCGCCTCGGCGACCGCGGCCGCACGTGCCTGCACCGTCTCGTGCTCGGTCAGGGTACGGTCGGGCGCCCGGAAGCGCAGCGCGAACGCCAGCGACTTGCGGCCCACGGGCACCGGGTCCCCGCGGTAGACGTCGAACAGCCGCACCGACTCCAGCAGTTCACCTGCACCGGCGCGCAGGGCGTCGGCTACGTCGGCCACCGGCACCTGCTCGTCGACAACCAGCGCGACGTCCTCCTTGGCCACCGGCATGGTGGAGAACACCGGTGCGGGTGTGACCTCCGCCGCCGCGTCCACCAGCAGGTCCAGGTCCACCTCGGCATAGGCAGTACGTGGAGCCACCCCATACGCGGCGCAGACCGAGGGGTGCAGCTCACCGGCGTGTCCGACGACCGCACCGTCGAGCAGCACCTGCGCACAGCGACCGGGGTGCCACGGTGCGAGCGCAGCCTGGCGCACCTCGACCACGAGCCCGAGACCGGTGGCAACGGTGCGTACGACGGTGATCGCGTCGGCCCAGCCGGCGGGCGTGGCGGGTCCCCACCAGCCGGCGGGGCTGCGGTCACCACTGAGCAGTACCGCCAGGTGCCGGGGCTGCGTCGGGAGGGCGTTGTCGAGACCCTTCAGCTCGTTGTCGGTCGGACGCCGGTCGACATGCGGCACCGGGGCGGCTGGTGCCGGGTCGGCGGCGGGCAGGAACACCGGCGCGACCAGACTGAGCGACAGCGACTGCTGGCCCCGACCGGTGTTGCGGGCGGCGGCACCGAGCAGCGCCGCCGCCAGGGTGGTGTGCAGCAGCGGCTCACGGGTCGACAGCGGGTTGACCAGCCGGATCGTCCGGCGGCGAGGGTCGTCGGCGGGCAGCCCGAGCGCGTCCAGGTCGGCCGTCCCCACGAACGGGTAGGCGATGACCTCGGTGCACCCTGCGCCGGCGAGCAGCTGGCCGATTCGGCGACGCAGCCGCTGAGCGGTGGTGCGGCCGCGTCCGGCGGGAGCCACCGGCAGTACGGAGGGAACTCGGTCGTAGCCGACGACGCGAGCCACCTCCTCGACCAGGTCGTACGGGTCGGTGATGTCGGGACGCCACGACGGCGGCAGCGCGCTCAGCATCGGCTTGTCGGTCACCGGCACGGTGCACCCGACCGCGCGCAGGGCTGCCACCACCTGCGCCGCGTCGATGTCGATGCCGGTGATCCGCGCGGGCAGGTCCACGGCCATCCCGATCTCGGGCTGCGCCGGCGCAGTGCCGACGACGGTCACGCCGGGCTCGACGACCCCGCCGCCGAGCTCGACCAGCAGGTCGGCGACGCGTTGGGCAGCCGCCTGCGGCAACAGCGGGTCCGCGCCGCGCTCGAAGCGGCGGGAGGCCTCGGAGATCAGCCGGTGCCGGCGAGCGGTGCGAGCGATCCGCACCGGCGCGAAGTGCGCAGCCTCGATAACCACGGCGGTGGTGTCGGCGCGAATCTCGGTCGCCTCGCCACCCATCACCCCCGCCATCCCGATCGGCCCACGGTCGTCGGTGATCAGCAGGTCCTCGGACTCCAGGGTGCGCTCGGCGCCGTCCAGAGTCCGCAGCGTCTCGCCCGGCCGAGCGCGGCGGACGACGATCGGGCCCTGCAGCCGGTCCCGGTCGTAGCCGTGGATCGGCTGGCCGAGCTCGAGCATCACATAGTTGGTGACGTCGACCGCCAGGCTGATCGGGCGCATCCCGACCAGCTGGATGCGGCGGGCCAGCCACCGTGGTGTCGGCGCTGCCGGGTCGAAGCCGCTCACCGTTCGGGTGACGAACACCGGACAGGCTGCGGTGTCCTCGACGACCACCGGGTACGACCCGCCCGGGCCAGGGTCGACGGTGAGCCCGGCCGGGTCGCGGTAGGCGGCGTCACAACCCAGCGCGGCGTCGCGGGCGACCCCGCGGACGGACAGGGCGTAGGCACGGTCCGGGTTGATCTCGAACTCGATCACGTCGTCGCGCAGGTGCAGCACGCCGGCGGCGTCCTCGCCGGGCTCGGCCTGCGCCGGCGCGAGCACGATGATGCCGGTGTGGTCGTCGCCCAGGCCCAGCTCGAGCGCGGAGCAGATCATCCCGTCGGAGATGTGTCCGTAGGTCTTGCGGGCACCGATGGCGAAACCACCCGGCAGCACCGTGCCCGGCAGCGCCACCACCACGAGGTCACCCACGCCGAAGTTGTGTGCGCCGCAGACGATGCCCCGGCCATCGCCGTCGTTGTGCTCGGGTCCGACGTCGACCCGGCACCACTGGATCAACTTGCCGTTGGAGTGCGTCTCGGTGTCGGCGCTGAGCACCCGACCGACGACGAGCGGTCCGGACACGTCGCTGCCCGGCGAGGTCAGCGCCTCGAGCTTGAGCCCCAGCGCGGTCAGCCGGGCCGCCAGCTCGGCGGCGGACAGCCCGCGGGGCAGGTCGACGTGCTCGCGCAGCCAGGAGAGGGGGACCCGCATCAGACCTCCACCCCGAAGGCCTGGGTGAAGCGGACGTCGCCCTCGACCAGGTGACGCATGTCGGCGATGCCGTGCCGGAACATCAGGGTGCGGTCGATGCCCATCCCGAATGCGAAGCCGGTGAAATCGTCCGGGTCGACCCCGCAGGCCACCAGCACCCGGGGGTTGACCACACCGCAGCCGCCCCACTCGATCCAGCCCTCACCCCGGCAGGTGCGACAGGTGTGGACCGCGGGCTCGTCCCCCCGGCAGACGAAGCAGCGCAGGTCGACCTCGGCGCTGGGCTCGGTGAACGGGAAGTACGCCGGCCGGAAGCGGGTGTCGATACCTGCACCAAACATCGCCTCGGCGAAGTGATCCAGCGTGCCCTTCAGGTGACCCATGCTTAGACCGCGGTCGACGGCGAGCCCCTCAACCTGGTGGAACACCGGGGTGTGGGTGGCGTCCAGCTCGTCGGTGCGGAAGGTGCGGCCCGGGCAGATCACGTAGATCGGCGGCCGACGTGACAGCATCGTGCGTGCCTGCACCGGTGAGGTGTGCGTGCGCAGCACGATGTGCGCGTCGGCGGGCTCCAGGAAAAAGGTGTCCTGCATGGTGCGGGCGGGGTGGTCGGGGCCGATGTTGAGCGCGTCGAAGTTGAGCCACTCCGCCTCCACCTCGGGACCCTCGGCGATCTCCCAGCCCATCGCAACGAACGCATCGCCGATGCGTTCGGCCAGCGTGGTCACCGGGTGCCGCGCACCGACCGGCTCACGGTCGTACGGCAGCGTGACGTCCACCGCCTCGTCGACGAGGATGCGCGCCTCACGCTCGGCCTGCAGCACCTCGGTGCGCTCGGTGAGAGCGGCCGCGACGTCCCCGCGGGCGGCGCCGACCCGCTGGCCGGCCTCCTTGCGGGCGTGCGGCGGGAGGGCGCCGATCTCGCGGTTGGCCAGCGCCAGCGGGCTTCGATCACCGGCATGTTCCAGGCGGGCCCGCTTCAGCTGATCGAGATCCCCAGCTGCAGCCACAGCCCTTAGGGCGGTGTCACGCATGTGCGCGACCTGATCGGCCCGCAGCGGGGTGACCTCGACCGGGTCGTAGTCACTGTTCGGGCCGGACATCTGCCGCCTTTCCTGCTCGCTCGGGTGCTGTCGCTGCCGACTGCCGGGCGCAGTCTAGAAAGTCGGCCCGCTCCTCAGTGTCTCCGGCTCTGCGACGGGCAGCCAAATCCTTATTCGTGCACCCCCGGTCGGGCTGGACAAGATGGACACCTCGCCGTTGTGCGCCTCCACCAGTCCGCGCACGATGTAGAGCCCCAAACCGCTGCCGTTCGGTCCGCCGGTGTGCCAGAAGCGGTTGAAAACCCGGTCGCGCAGCCCCTCGGGGATGCCGTCGCCGTCGTCGTCGACCAGCACGGCAACCCCGGCGGTGCCGTCTGCTGCGGGCTCAGCGAACCCGGATACTAAGACCTCGCCGCGGCCGTGCCGTTGCGCGTTCTCCACCAGGTTCGTCATGACCTGGCTGAGCTTGTCCGCATCGCCCCAGATCTCCGGCAGGTCGGCTGGCACGTCGAGCACTGGCGCGCCGGATGTGGGGGTGGCCGTGCTGGCAGCAGACACGCTGTCCGCCACCCGACCGCACAGGCCAGCCACATCGACCGGACCGATTCGCAGAGTCAGCCGACCGGCGTCGATGCGGGCGGTATCGAGCAGGTCGGTGATCAGACGCCCCAACCGGTCGGCCTCGGCGTCGACGGTCTCCAACATCAGTCGGCGCTGCTGCTCGGAGAACCTGTCCCATTTGGCGAGCAGGGTGGCGGTGAAACCCTTGACCCCGGTCAGCGGGGAACGCAACTCGTGCGCAACGGTGGCCACGAGGTCGGAGTGCCGGCGGTCCAACTGCTCGCGCTGACGCACTGCGCGCATCGACACGCTCACCCGGACCACCGGTCCCAGCGGGCGCTCACGCACCAGGCCGCCGGTGACCAGCACCTCCCGGCCGTCCGGTCGAAACCACGCACTCTCGACCAGCCGACTGCGGGTTTCGATCCCGTCGTAGGGGCGTATCGCGTCGTACCAGGTGCAGCCGCCCAAATCGTCCAGCGTGATCACGTCGGCCAGCGGCCGACCCATCGACTGCTCTCGATCGACTCCCAGCATGCGGGTGGCGGCGGTGTTCAGGTGCAGCACCAGCCGATCGGGGCCGGCGACGACCAACCCGTCGGCAAGATCGTCACCGAAGTGCTGCCCATCGCCGCGATGCGGAGTCTGCACGCTGCCCCCTTGATCGGTGCGCAGATTATCGACGGGCGGGCGGCGGCGTCGAGTCGTGCGCCGCGGATCGGGACGGCGAGGCGCGCTGCACCCGCGCCGATGCGTACAAGCAGACGGCGGCGGCGGCGGCGAGGTTCAGGCTCTCGGCCCGGCCATACAGCGGTACGGCGACCGTCTCGTCGGCCAACGCCCGCAGCTCTGGTGACAGGCCGCGCGCCTCGTTGCCTACCAGCCAAGCCGTCGGGCGGGCCAGCAGCCCGCGCCGCTCGGCGTCGTCCAGCAGGACTTCCCCGGCACCGTCGGCGGCCAGCACCTGCAGACCGGCCGACCGTGCGGCGGCCACCGTCCGGTCGATGTCCTGGTCCACCGCCAGCGGCAGATGGAACAGCGATCCGGCGCTGGCGCGCACGGCTTTCGGGTTGTACGGGTCGACGCTGGTCCCGGCGACGACCGCAGCGTCCGCACCGGCGGCGTCCGCACAGCGCAGCAGCGTGCCAGCGTTGCCGGGGTCCCGCACGTCGGCGCCGATAAGCACCAGCCGACTGCCGGCGAGCAGCACGTCGGCGAGCGGCCGGTCGAGGAAACGACAGACCGCCAGCACCCCCTGCGGGGTGACCGAGTCGGCGAGCGCCGCGACGACGTCGTCGCCGATCTCCGTCCACGGCACACCGGCGTCAGCCGCCATCCTGGGCAGCTCCGGGTGCCGGCGTGCGGCGGCACCGGTGCCGAAAACCTCCACCGGCGACTCGCCGCAAGCAAGCGCCTCGCGGACGGCTTGCGGTCCCTCCGCCAGGAAGCGGCGTTGTTGCTGACGGCCACGGCGCTCACGCAGCCGACTGGCCCGGGTGATCCTGCCCGAACGGACCGTCATGGCCACGGCGGCTGGGTCGTCGGCTGACCGGCTCAGGCGGCCTCGTCCGCCCGCGGGGCGTTGACGTCGCTCGGCAGCGACTGCTTGGCAACCTCCACCAGCGCGGCAAAGGCACCGGGATCGGTCACAGCCAGATCAGCCAGCACCTTGCGGTCGACCTCGACGCCGGCGCCGCGCAGCCCCTGGATGAAGCGGTTGTAGGTCATGCCGTGGCTGCGCGCGGCGGCGTTGATTCGCTGGATCCACAGCCGCCGAAAGTCGCCCTTGCGGGCCCGACGGTCACGATAGCTGTACTGCAGCGAATGGGTGACCTGCTCCTTGGCCTTGCGATAGAGCCGGGAGCGCTGGCCGCGATAGCCGGCTGCCCGCTCGAGGGTCTCGCGACGCTTCTTGGCGGCGCTGACGGAACGCTTGACGCGTGCCACTGGGGTACTCCTTCAGACGTGCGGTGGGTGGGTCACGGCGCGGGCTGTCCCGCAGCCGACAATGGTCACTTGCCGAGCAGCCTCTTGACCCTGCTCACGTCGGCCTTGGCGATATCGGTGGTGCCGTCGAGGCGCCGGGTGCGCTTGGTCGGCTTGTGCTCCAGCAGGTGCCGGCGGTTGGCCTTCTGCCGGCGCAGCTTGCCGCTGCCGGTGACCTTCACCCGCTTCTTGGTGCCCGAGTGCGGCTTCATTTTCGGCATCGGTGTGTCCTCCTGGTCTCTGTCTCAGTGGTTGTGCTGGTGTGCCGATCGGTTGTACCGGCTCACACGTCGGTGTCGGGGTCCACGTTGTCGGAACGTTTGCGTGGCTTCACGGTCGTTGAGGCGGGAGCCCGATCTGCCCGCACGGCCTCCCGCTCTGCATTGCGCTCGGCGACCTGCGCAGCGCGCTCGGCGCGAACCTCGGCCCGAGCCTCAGCCTTCTTGCGGTGCGGACCGATGACCATCGTCATGTTCCGCCCGTCTTGTCGAGGCGTCGACTCCACGAAGCCCAGCTCCTCGACGTCCTCGGCCAGTCGCTGCAGCAGTCGAAAGCCCAACTCAGGACGATGCTGCTCACGGCCACGGAACATGATCGTGATCTTCACCTTGTCCCCTGAGCGCAAGAACCTGACTACGTGACCCTTCTTGGTCTCGTAGTCATGGGCATCGATCTTGGGCCGGAGCTTCATCTCCTTGATGACCGTGTGTGTCTGGTTGCGTCGCGACTCGCGTGCCTTCTGCGCCGTCTCGTACTTGAACTTGCCGTAGTCCATCAGCTTGGCGACTGGCGGGCGCGCCGTGGGCGCGACCTCGACCAGGTCAAGATCGGCTTCGGAGGCGAGGCGGAGGGCGTCGTCGATACGGACGATGCCCACCTGTTCACCGTTGGGGCCGACCAGCCTGACTTCAGGCACCCGAATACGCTCGTTGATGCGCGGCTCGGTGGTAATGGATCCTCCTGCGAGATAGTGAAACTGCGGGCGACCGTGACGCATGGACCTGGACTGCTCACGTCACCGCATGCAAAAAAGGCTTCCGCGCCGACACGCACGAAAGCCTCCGACACCCATGCCCGAAAGGGCGGCGATGCCGTCGGTTGGCGGCCATTCTGCTGGCTGCCAACCGGCCGTTACCCGACGACGCTAGCGTCGTTCAGGTGGGAAGTTTCCGCTTGTGAGCAGTCGTGTCGGACGTTGTACAACGCAGCACGACCACTGGCCACTCGGGAGTCTATCAGCCCGGGTACGGACACTCGCCCAGCTGCTGCCCAGGTGGTGACCCAGGTATGACCCAGCGCCCCGCGGATGCCACTGTTGAGCGGTGGATCCCGCTGCTGAACACGCCACCCGTGACATCGCCGACGTGCCTGCGGTCGAAATCGTGTCCACCGCAGCCCTGCATCTGATGAGCGCCGCCGCCGTTCAACTAGGCCTCGCCGAGGACTTGGCCGAGCACCGAGATCTGGACGAGGCGCGCACGCTGATCGATGCACTGGCTGGGCTGGTGACAGCAGGCGCGCCGCGTCTTGGTCATCACCACGCGCTGCCGCTGCGCGACGGCCTGCGCAGCCTGCAACTCGCGTTTCGTGAGGCTAGTGAGGTGCCCGACCCACCGGGTGAGGCACCTGGGGAGCGGCTGACCGGAGCGGTCTCGCCGGCCTGACAGATGCCCGCCGGAGGCCTGGGGCTGTCCCGCCAGCCGCCCCGGTTTGGGCCGCTGTGCAACGCTGGGCTCATGGCCGGAGTTGACCTGGTGCTGTGGATGCCGTGGGCGTTGCTGCTGTCCGCGCTGGCGGCCGCGCTCGGCATCCGGGCGGCGCGCCGCGGTCAATCGATCAACGCAACCCGCTGGGCGGGCTGGGCGTTCGTGCCGCCCGCGCTGTTGCTCACCGGCACCTTGCGGCTCGCTGGCCGGATCACCGCGGCGGTGCTGAACTGGTCGGCCTCGCTGGCGTTCAATCCGGTGATGTGGCTGGGCGTCGGGCTGGCCACCATGGCGGTGCTTCTGCTGGGGTCGGCTGCTGTGCTGCGGTCGCGTGGCAGTGCAGGGATTGACCAGCAACGCCGCGGGACACCCGCGGTCGGCCGCAGCAGCACCATGTCGGCCACCTCGGCCGACGACGAGCTCGCCGACATTGAGGACATCTTGCGCCGCCGGGGAATCAGCTGACGTCGTCCCCACTGGCGGCACCCTGTGCGTCGATAGCAGCCCGCAGATCGCGTACGGCTCGAGTGGCCCGGACGCCGTCGGATCGCTGGATGCCCATCAACTGCACCGTCTCACCCGCAGCAGTGTCCAACACGGCCCACGGGGCGCCGCGCGCAAGCGAGACACGCACCGCTTCTGGCCAGGACAGCCGGTGGTGGCGAAAGCCGTTGACCACATGCAGCCCGTCGGCGTCGACCCGCACCTGCGTGCGGGCGATCCCGTAGAGCACGGTCAACGCGCCAATAAGGATGAGCAGCAGGGTCAGATCCTGCGCGAGGGTGAAGTCACCGCGCGCCCGATCGGGCAGCGCAAAGGCGATGACCGAGATCATCACCACCAGGCTCACTCCACTGAGGCAGGCGACGAGCAACGCGCCCAGCGGGCGGTACACCCGGACGTGGTCGCTGCTCACAGCCGGCAGGCGTGGATGTCGGTGACCAGGATCCCCCGGGCACCCAGGTCCCACAGCTCGTCCATCACCCGCTGCGCGTGCCGGCGAGGCACCATCGCACGGACCGCAACCCACCCCTGCTTGTGCAGCGGGGACACCGTCGGCGACTCGATGCCAGGGGTGATCCGGCTGGCCGTGTCCACCTGCTCGTCGGGGATGTCATAGTCCATCATCACGTACGCTCGCGCCACAAGGACGCCCTGCAGCCGTCGCAGAAACACGTCTTGGGCGGTTCCGGGGGAGGACTGCGCCCGCCCCACCAGCACAGCCTCGGACTCCAGCAGCACCTCCCCGAAGATCTCCAATCCGGCCTGACGCAGGGTGCTGCCGGTCTCGACCACGTCCGCGATCACGTCAGCCACGCCGAGCCGTACGGCCGTCTCCACCGCCCCGTCGAGCCGGATCACGGTGGCCTGCATGTCCCGCTCGGCCAACCAGGCGCGCACCACGCCGGGGTAGGAGGTGGCGATCCGCAGCCCGGCGAGGTCGTCCTCGTCGCTGAGGGTCCCGGGCCTGGCGGCGAACCTGAAGCGGGAGCCCCCGAACCCCAACGTCAGCACCTCCGAAGCCGATGCACCCGAGTCGAGCAGCAGGTCACGCCCGGTGATTCCGAGGTCGAGCGTGCCCTCCCCCACGTAGACAGCGATGTCTCGGGGACGCAGGTAGAAGAACTCGACACCGTTGTCCGGATCGGCGAGCACCAGCTCACGGCTGTCGCTGCGCTGGCGGTACCCGGCCTCGCGCAGCATGTCGCGGGATGCCTCCGACAGCGACCCCTTGTTAGGCACTGCTATGCGCAGCCGCACGGCTGCGTCGGAGGCCGGGTGGGTGATGTGGTCCACGGTCAGCCGCTCACAGGTTGGCGTACACGTCGTCGAGCGTCAGCCCGCAGGCCAACATCAGCACCTGCGCGTGGTACAGCAACTGGCTGATCTCTTCGGCAGCCCGGTCGGGACCTTCGTGCTCGGCAGCCATCCACGACTCCGCGGCCTCCTCCACCAACTTCTTGCCGATGGTGTGCACTCCAGCGTCCAGCGCTGCCACCGTGCTCGAGCCCGCCGGCCGGGTCTGTGCCTTGCTCGCAAGCTCGGCAAACAGCGCATCGAACGTCTTCATGTCTCGCTCTCGGGGTCGGGGTCAGGTTGGCCACGCACAGCCTACGGACAGTGAGCTGCTCAACCCGGCGGGTCCAAACTTCGCAACACCAGGGCGGTGCGCACCGCCGCCTCTGCAGCCTCTGCCCCCTTGTCCTCCACCGACCCGGCGAGACCTGCCCGGGTCAGCGCCTGCTCCTCGTCGTCGCAGGTGAGCAAGCCGAAACCCACCGGAACACCATGCTCGCGGGCCACTGCCGCCAACCCGGTGGTGGCCGCCGAGCAGACGTAGTCGAAGTGTGGTGTCCCGCCCCTGATGACTACGCCCAGGGCGACCACCGCGTCGTGAGCCGGCGCGACGGCGCCGACCACCACGGGCAGCTCAAAGGATCCCGGCACGCGGATCACGGTCGGCTCGGGCACACCCGCCTGCGCCAGCCGGCGCAGCGCACCGGCGACCAGACCGTCCATCACCTGCTGATGCCACGAAGCGGCCACCACCGCCACTGCCAGCCCCCTGCCGTCGACAGCCGAGTCGGTGGGCGCCCCCTCAGCGCTCATCTGACCCTCCTGTGCCGGCAGGCTCGGTGCCGGCCAGCACGTGGCCGAGGTCGTGCCCCATCCGAGACGCTTTGGTCTGCAGATAGCGCAGGTTCTCAGCTGTCGGTACCACGTGCAGCGGCTCGCGGCTCCGCACCTCGATGCCATAGCGGGTCAGGTCGGCGGTCTTGGCTGGGTTGTTGGTCAACAGCCGCACCGAGACAACCCCCAGGTCGCTGAGGATCTGCGCGCCGGTGCCGTAGTCGCGGGCATCCGCAGGCATGCCTAGGTCCAGGTTGGCATCGACGGTGTCCCGGCCGGTGTCTTGCAACGCGTACGCGCGCAGCTTGTGCAGCAGCCCGATCCCCCGGCCCTCGTGGCCGCGCAGATAGACCACCACACCGCAGCCCTCGGCGGTGATCGCCGACATCGACGCCTGCAGCTGTGGGCCGCAGTCGCAGCGTCGTGAGCCCAGCACGTCGCCGGTGAGACACTCGGAGTGCAACCGGGTGAGCACCCCGGCACCGTTGGTCGGCGCATCAATATCTCCGTGCACCAGCGCCACGTGGTCGACGTCGTCGATTGTGCTGCGGAACCCGTATGCGGTGAACTCGCCGAACTCTGTCGGCAACTGGGTCACTGCGACCCGCTGCACGAGCCGCTCACGCTGCCGGCGGTACACGATCAGATCCTCGATCGAGATCATCGCCAACCCGTGGGTGTCGGCGAAGTCGCGAAGGTCGTGGGCCCGCTTCATCGAGCCGTCGTCGTTGACCAGCTCGGCGATCACCCCGGCCGGCGTAAGCCCGGCCAACCGGGCCAGGTCGACGGCTGCCTCGGTATGCCCCGGCCGCACCAGCACGCCTCCCGGCCGGTAACGCAACGGGAACACATGCCCCGGCTGCACCAGCTCGTACGGCTCGGTCGCCGAGTCCACCAGAACCCGGACGGTGCGGGCCCTGTCGGCCGCGGAGATGCCGGTGCTGATGTGGTCGCGAGCGTCGACGCTGACGGTGTAGGCGGTGCGCAACCGCTCCCGGTTGTGCGGAGTCATCAGCGGGATGGCCAGCCGGTCCAGAACATCGCCCTCAACCGGGGCGCAGATCACTCCGCTGGTCCACCGGTTCATGAAACCCATCAACGCCGGGGTGGCCTTGCTGGCGGCGAAGATCAGGTCGCCTTCGTTCTCGCGGTGTTCGTCGTCCACAACCACGACTGAGCGACCAACGCGAATGTCGGCGACGGCCCGCTCCACCGGATCGAGCCGCACCGACGCGTTCACGTGCCCACCGCCTGCGTGGCCGGATCGGCCAAGCCGTCGGGTGACTCGTCGCGGGCTGCTCGCAGCCAGACAACGAACCCCCAGATGACGAAGCCGCCGTAGATGGCGTACAGCGCGGCCGACGGGTACAGCCCCGCCCGCAACAGCGTCGGCACCCCCACCAGGTCGACGGTGATCCAGATCAGCCAGAACTCCACCCAGCCGCGGGCCATCCCGTAGGTGGCGAGCATCGAGCCGGTGAGGATCCAGGCCTCGGTCAGCCGACCGAACGAGCCGATGATCCCGAACAGCCACCAGAAGAAGGCGGTGCCCACCAGATAGAGCGCGACAAGCTGCAGCCGCTCGGCGGTGCTGGCCCATCGTGGGCGCACAGCGTGCCGGGTGCGGTTGCCGTCGGCGCGGTTGCGGTGCGCCGTCTGGTGCCATCGGTGCCAGCCCCAGATGGACAGCGCGACGAAGAACACCTGCCTGCCGGCCTGTCCCCACAGGTCTTGGGCCTGCGGGGTGTCGAACACGGCTCCGAGGAACACCGTGAACAGCAGCACGTTACCGACCATGCCCACCGGCCAGGCCCAGATCCGGCGACGCATCCCGCCGATGGCCGATGCCAGGCCGAACAGGTTGCCGATGATCTCGCGCCACAGGATGGTGGAGTCGCCGATGTGCAGCTCCGCGTCGAACAGCCAGCCGATGGGATTCATGCGGCGCCGGCCCGGTCGTGGCTGCCGGAGCTCAGCAGGCGTTCGACATACTTGGCGATCACATCGACCTCGACGTTGACGATGGCCCCGACAGTCAGCTCGCCGAGCGTAGTGCCGGCAAGCGTCGTGGGGATCAGCGACACCGTGAACTCGGTCGCCCGGTCCACGTCGGTCACCTCGACGACGGTCAACGAGACCCCGTCCACGGCAACGGACCCCTTGGACGCCAGGTAGCGTCCGAGTTCTGGCGCCAGTGCGAAGCGCAGCACGTCCCAGTGCTCCGACGGTGCGCGCGACACCAGCGTGGCGGTGCCGTCGACGTGGCCCTGCACCAGGTGACCGCCCATCCTGGTGCTGGCCGAGACCGCACGTTCGAGGTTGACGACGGCGCCTGGCTGGAGAGCGCCGAGCGCCGTTCGCTGCAGGCTCTCGCGCATCACGTCGGCCGCGAAACCGCCGTCGCCGAGTGCAGCAACGGTCAGGCAGCAGCCGTTGACGGCGATCGAGTCGCCCGGCCGTGCGTCGGTGGCCGCCACCGCGCTGAGCACGGTGAGGCGCACGGAGTCGCCGAGGTCATGCAGGGACATCACCTGGCCCCGCTCCTCGACTATGCCGGTGAACATCGCAACTACCTCCATCCGTCGGTCGGGCACCGGAACGGGAGGCCGACGTCACCTGCGCGCCCCAATCGCGCCGTCACAAGGACAGCGCAACTGCGCGCCGACGACGCTGCTCCTCCCATCCGGACTCTCACCGTCGGTCCCGGAGTTTCACCGGGTCAACCGTCCCCGTCAGGCGCCGCAAGGCGCACAACAGGACCGGGTCGCGGACTGTCACCGCCGGCTCGGAATTTCACCGACCCCGGAGCATGCGAGCGTGGCTGCTCAGTTGCAAGTATGCCACTGCAGCAGCGCCGGCACGGGCGCGGTCAGTGCGCGCACGCCGAGGTCGCCAGCTGCCGCAGATCGGCGATGGCCGCTTCTGGGTCGTCGGCACCGAAGACCGCCGACCCGGCAACGAAAACGTCGGCACCTGCATCGGCACAGCGTTCGATCGTCTCGGCGGACACCCCCCCGTCAACCTGCAGCCACAGCTCCGCGCCGCTGTCGGCGATCAGGGCGCGGGCACGGCGGATCTTCGGCAGGCACAGGTCCAAGAACTGCTGGCCGCCGAAGCCGGGCTCGACGGTCATCACCAGCAGCATGTCCAGCTCGGGCAGCAGCTCGGCATACGGCTCTATCGCCGTGGTCGGCCTCAGCGCCATGCCGGCCCGCGCATGTGCGGTGCGCAGCTCGCGGGCCAGCCGTACGGGTGCCCGAGCCGCCTCGACGTGGAAGGTCACGCTGCTTGCGCCTGCCTCGACATAGGCGGGCGCCCACTGGTCCGGGTCGTCGATCATCAGATGACAGTCCAGTGGTTGCGCCGCCGCCCGGGCAAGCGCCTCGACGACCGGCAGGCCAATAGTCAGGTTGGGCACGAAGTGGTTGTCCATCACGTCGACGTGCAGCCAGTCCGCGCTCGGCACCGAGCGGGCGGCGCCGCCGAGGTCGGCGAAGTCGGCGGACAGCAGGCTGGGCGAGATCTGGACGGCCACAGCCGGCAGTGTAGAGCCGCCGCCCGGGTGGACCAGTCGGCCACCTCAGGTGCGGCGCAGCAGCGCAACGAACATCGCGTCGGTGCCGTGCCGGTGTGGCCAGAGCTGCATCGTGGGTCCGTCGGGCAAGGTGTCGGCCAGCCTTCCCCGGGCTGGCTCCGGCAGCCGGGCAACCGCCGAGCGGACGTCGAGCAGCTCACCGTCCGGCCGGGACGCGAGCACCCGCTCCAGCACACCGTGGGTCTCGGCCAGATGCGGAGAGCAGGTGGCATACGCCAGCACCCCGCCGCGCCTGGTCGCATCCAGGCCGGAGGCGAGCAGGGCCAGCTGCAGCTCCACCAACCCGGGCACGTCGGCGGGGGTGCGACGCCAACGGGCCTCAGGTCGCCGACGCAGCGCACCCAGACCGGCGCAGGGAGCGTCCACCAGGACCCGGTCGTAGGCACCGGGCTCAGCCGCACCGAGCGAGCGACCATCCCCGTGCCGGACGTCGACCACGTCCCGGATCCGGTGGGTCACCTGAGAGACCAGCCGAGCCCGGTGCGCCGACGAGTCGTTGGCCACCAGCCGGGCACCGCGACCAGCCGCCAGAGCGCCCAGCAGCGCCGCCTTGCCGCCGGGTCCAGCGCACAGATCGAGCCACCGTTCACCGGCGCCACCCGCCGATGCAGCCGGGAGAACCTCGGCAGCCGCCAACAGCAGGGCCACCAGCTGGCTTCCCTCATCTTGGACCCCGACCGAGCCGTCCCGGACGGCCTGCACGGCTCCAGGGTCGCCACCTGCCGTCAGCGACACCGCGAACGGTGACCAGCGGCCGGGCAGTCCGCCGGTCTCCGTCCGCAGCTGAGCAGGGTCATACCCACCGGGTCGGGCCACCAGGGTCACCGTTGGCGGGACGTTGTGTGCGGCGAGCAGACTGTCCAGCTCGGCTGCCGCACCCTCGCGTTCCAGCCCGGCACCGAGCGCCTCGACGATCCACCCTGGGTGCGATGTGGTCACCTCGCGGTGGCCGGTCGGGTCGTCGGCGGCGTCCGGCGCGATTCGCGCCAACCAGCCCTCCCGGTCGTCTCGTGCCACCTTGCGCAGCACCGCGTTCACCAGGCCCGTGCTGCGGTGCCCGATCCGAGAGCGCACCAAGGACACGGTCTGGCTGACCGCGGCATGCGCGGGCACCCGCATCGCGAGCAGCTGGTGTGCCCCCAGACGCAGTGCGTCCAACAGCTCGCCGTCCAGCCGGTCCAGCGGTCGGTCGACGCACGCCCCGAGGACGGCGTCATAGCTGCCGCGGCCGCGAAGCGTTCCGTAGGCAAGCTCGGTGGCGAAGGCGGCGTCGCGGCCTGTCAGTCTGGCGGCACGAAGGGCGGCGGGCAGCGCCAGGTTGGCGTAGGCGTCCCGGTCGGAGACGGCCCGTAACACCTCGAAGGCGACCAGCCTGGCCTGGTCAACGCCGGCGGCGGGACCGTTCACGTCCCGAGGCGAATGTCGCCGGTGTTGCGCAGCCCGCGAGCCCAATCGCCCGCGGGCATGGCACGTTTGCCGGCCGGCTGCACATCCCCGAGCAGCACGCACCCTGTCGCGGTGCCGACCAGCACCCAGTCCTTGAGGATTCGCAGGGATCCCGGCGGCAGCTGGGTGCCGGCCTGTTCGGTTGGTTCGGGGCGCAACGGACCCAGCTTGATCCGGGCTCCGTCCAGCGTCGTCCAGGCACCCGGGCTCGGGGTACAGGCACGTACCCGCCGGTCGATCGCCAACGCCGGATCCGTCCAGGAGATCCCGGCGTCGCCGACGCTCAACCGCGGGGCGTACGACACCCCCTCGGCCGACTGCGGGCTGGCCACCAGCGCCCCGTCGGCCAGGCCCTCGATGGTGGCCAGCAGCAGGTTGGCACCAGACAGGGACAGCCGGGTGAGCAGATCGCCGGTGGTATCGGTGCGGTGGATCGCCTCGATCGTGCGACCGAGGACCGGCCCGGCGTCGAGCTCCTCGACGATGCGGAACGTTGTGGCGCCGGCCATCTCGTCACCGGCCAGCACGCTGTGTTGCACCGGCGCCGCACCCCGCCAAGCCGGCAGCAGCGAGAAGTGCAGGTTGACCCACCCCAACTGGGGAACGTTCAACAGCTCGGCGGGCAGCATCGCGCCGAAGGCGACAACCGCGGCGCCGTCCACCTTGAGCGACCGGATGGCGGCCTGCGCCTGCGGGTCGCGCAGCGATCGCGGCTGCAACAGCGGCAGGCCCGACTCGCGGGCCCGCTCGGCCACCGGGTTGGCGGCGACCCGCCGGCCGCGCCCCGCCGGTGCGTCGGGACGGGTCAGTACGCCGACCACCTCGTGCTGACTGCCCATCAGCGCCGTCAGCGACGGCAGGGCCACCGGGGGTGTGCCGGCGAACAACAACCGCATCGTCACATCCCCCTGCCGAACATCGGGTGCGGGGACTGCTTGACGACCGGCCCGGGCTCACCCGCCCAGCTGGCAGCCCGGATGGCGCGCATCGCCGCCTTGCGGGTGTCTGCATCGAGCCGGTCCACGAACAAGACGCCGTCGAGGTGGTCGGTCTCGTGTTGCACACAGCGCGCCAGCAGGTCGGATGCCAGCATCGTGAGTGGCTCACCATGCTGATCGAAGCCACGGGCGGTCACCTGTTCGGCGCGGGTGCACGGAAAGGTCATGTCGGGGATCGACAGGCAACCCTCGTCACCGTGCTGGGTCTGCTCGGACAGCTCCAGCTCGGGATTCACCAGGTGCCCGATCTCGCCGTCGACGTGATAGGTGAAGACCCGCAGCCCAACCCCCAGCTGGGGGGCGGCCAACCCGCTGCCCGGTGCGTCCACCATGGTGTCGGTGAGGTCGCGGACCAACCGGCGCAGCTCGGCGTCGAAGTCGACGACCGGAGATGCCGGCGTGCGCAGCACGGGGTCACCGAACAACCGGATGGGGCGTACAGACATCGCCCATCTCCCCTTTTCAGCCCAGCCCTCGTCAGCCCAGCGACACCGGGTCGACCTGCACCCGCAGCGGCACTGCCTTGTGGGCGCTGCGAGCCGACTGCAGGAGTGAAAGGGTACGAGCCAGCGCCGTGCCGTTGCGCCACGGGACCCGCACCACCAACCGCACCCGTCCGTCGCCAACGTCCACGGGGCCGAGCACCTCCGTCGGCTCCGGCCAGTCGTGGCCGGTGACCGTTGCGACCGTGCCCGCCTGCAGCAGCGGTTCGACGGCACCCAGCGGTCCCTCGATGGTCGCCAACCGGGTCGCCGGCGGCAATCTGGCGGCGCGCCGTTGGGCCAGCTCCCGCTCGGCGAACCCGGCGGGGTCTGCGCGCATGAGCGTTTGCACGACCGCCAAGCCCGCATCCCCGACCACAAGCAGCAGGCCGCCATCTCTGGCTGGCCGTACCAGCGCAGCCACCGCAAGCCAGCGCCGCAAGCTCTCCTCTGCAACACGCAGGTCAGGGCGCGACAGTGCCAGTCCGACGTCCAGCAGCACCGCCGCTGCATAGCCGCCCACGGGCACTGGTTCTGCACCTGGCGTGGCGACGACCAGGGCGGCGGTGCCCGGCACCGTCTCGACCGGCGTCTCTGCGGTCGAGCGGCGAACCAGCACACCGGGGAAGGCCCGGCCGAGCTCCTCGGCGGTGCGCCGCTCACCGACCACCGGTGCCCGCAGCACGGTCCCGCCGCACTGGCGGCACCGCCACAGCTCATCGGCCTTGCCACACCATCGGCAGGCAGGCGGCTGGTCGCGGCCGTACTGGTCCAGCGGCCCACCGCAGTGCGCACAGTCGGCTGTCATACGGCACTGCTGGCAGCTGAGCCGAGCCCGATAGCCGGTCCTCGGCACCTGCACCAGCACCGGACCGGCGGCGAGCCCGCTCCGCACGGCAGCGAATACATCCGGCGACAGCCGGGCCGCGCGAGCGCCCGGGTCGTCTCGGGCATGCCCTGCGCCCCCGCCAGCCACCTGCACCCGCGGCCAGACGCCACGCACCGTCACCCGCTCGGCGGCCACCGGCCGCACCCACCCCGACTCCACCAACTGCTGGGTCTCGGCGGTGCGGGCGTGACCGGCCAGGATCAGCGCTGCTCCGTGTTGGTGCGCGCGCAGGGCCAGCACCTCGCGCGCATGCGGGTACGGGGCGCGGGGCTCCACCAACAGGTCGTCACCGTCATCCCAGACGACGAACAGCCCCGGGTCTCGCACCGGAGCGAACGCGGCTGCCCTGGTGCCCACCACGACCGGCACCTGGCCGCGCAGAGCGGCCAGGAAGGCGCGGTAGCGCGGGGCAGGACCGGTGTTCGCGGTGAGCACCACGTGTCGTCCCGGGCCCAAGCTTGCGGCCAGCGCCTCATCCACCCGGGAGACGTCGCCGGCGTCGGGCAGGCATAGCACGACACCTCTGCCGCTGCGGACCGTGGCCGCTGCTGCGGCGGCCAGGGCCACCGGCCAGTCGTCGCCGGGCAACGCGGTCCAGGAGGCTCGCGGGGACCGGCGCTGCTCGAGCTGATCGAGAAGCTCAGCTCCGCCAGCCGCGCGATGCCAGGCTGCGCTGCCTGCCGGGCTTGGCACCGGCACCGCCGCTGAGGCCGGCACGGGACTAGGCGCCTCCTGCTCGACACGCGCGTGTCGCGGCGGCACGGCCAGCCGCAGCACGTCGGACATCGTGCCGGCGTAGCGGTCAGCAACGGTGCGCACCAGCGCCGCCACCGCTGGGCTCAGCACCGGCTCGCTGGAGACGACCCGGCGCAGCGGCCGAAGCGTGGCGGCGTGCTGGCTGGAACGAGCCAGCCCGAGGACGTACCCGTTCACCGACCGACCGGCGAAGAGGACGCCGACCCTGCAACCCACGGCCACGTCTTCGGCCATCGACGGCGGCACCGCATAGTCGAAGTGGCGGTCCAGGTGCGCCAAGCCCACCCCCACCGCCACCCGAGCCACCAGGTCTGGTGGCGGGTGGGCACCGCTGGTGACAGGGTCCAGCGCGGTTGGTGTGGTCACCCCCGCGTTCTATCAGCCGCCAGCGACGGCTCGGCCGGGTCAGCCGCCGGCGGCGCTGCGCAGGTCGTCCACGCGGGTTGCCTGTTCCCAGGTGAAGTCCGGTAGCTCGCGGCCGAAGTGCCCGTACGCTGCGGTCGCCGCGTAGATCGGTCGCAACAGATCGAGGTCGCGGATCAGAGCGGCAGGTCGCAGGTCGAAGACCTGGCGGACAGCGTCGGCTATCCGGTCCACCGGCACCTGCTCGGTGCCGAAGCAGTCGACGTAGAAGCCGACCGGGTGCGCCTTGCCGATGGCGTAGGCGACCTGCACCTCGCACCGACGGGCCAGCCCGGCCGCGACCACGTTCTTGGCAACCCAGCGCATCGCGTACGCCGCGGAGCGGTCCACCTTCGACGGGTCCTTGCCGCTGAACGCACCACCGCCGTGCCTTGCCATGCCGCCGTAGGTGTCGATGATGATCTTGCGCCCGGTGAGACCGGCGTCGCCCATCGGGCCGCCGATCTCGAAGCGACCGGTCGGGTTGACCAGCAACCGATAGTCGGAATGGTCGATCTCGAAGCCCTCGAGGACCGCGTCGACGACGTGCTTCTTGACGTCTGGGGCGAGCATGGCGTCGAGGTCGATGTCGGCCGCATGCTGGCTGGACACCACCACGGTGTCCACCCGCTGCGGCGTGCCGTCGTCGTCGTACTCGATCGTCACCTGGGTCTTGCCGTCCGGTCTCAGGTAGGCCATCGTGGCGTCGCGCCGCACCTGTGAGAGCCGCTCGGCCATCCGGTGGGCCATCGTGATCGGCAGCGGCATCAGCTCGGGGGTGTCGTCGCAGGCATAGCCGAACATCAGCCCCTGGTCACCGGCGCCTTGGGCGTCCAGCGGATCCTCCGACCCCTCGCTGCGTCCCTCGAAGGCGGTGTCCACACCGGCAGCGATGTCCGCCGACTGGGAGCCGATGCTGATCTGCACACCGCAGGAGGCGCCGTCGAAGCCCTTCTTGGAGCTGTCGTAGCCGATCGCCAGGATGCGGTCGCGGACGATCCGCGGTATGTCGGCCCACGCCTCGGTGGTGACCTCACCGCCCACGACCACGAGTCCGGTGGTCACCAGTGTCTCGACCGCAACCCTGCTAAGGCGGTCCTGAGCCAGCAGCGCGTCCAGGATGCTGTCGCTGATCTGGTCAGCGATCTTGTCGGGGTGGCCCTCCGTGACGGACTCAGAGGTAAAAAGACGTCGGGTCACGCGGT
>JACCYS010000178.1 GCA_013696365.1 Nocardioidaceae bacterium | reverse complement strand
TTGATCACGGCCAAGTAGTTCTGCGCTGCCATGTCGGCACCTCTCGTCTCGGTTCGACTCCGGTCGCCGAGGCCGACTAACCGTCACTCTCAACTAGAGGGTTATAGTTATGTCAACCTCGATCTGAGAAGGGAACGTACGCAGCAAGGTCACTCGTGGTCGCGCGACACGCGGGCGGCACGCAGACTTTTCTGGCCGACTCGCCGACTCGGCGGCCCACCGGTCCAGCTCAGGACGCAGGTGCCCGGCCGGAGGTCGTGGGCATCGTCGGCACCGAGACGTCATAAACGGCAGCCGGGACCTGCATCAGCGCGTCCAGCACGTCGGCCTTGACCTCGGGGTCGGCGGCACTCCCCCACTGAACTCGCACGCCACTGCGCAACACGAGTTCGATCGCGTCGAGACTGCTGACCTGGACGTAGTCGACTCGGCGGGCCATCGAGTCGTCGAGCGCGGTCACCACGGCGGCGACCTCACGCAAGGCGTCGTCGCGAGCTGCACCGGCCGACACCGCTGCCAGGTCATCGGCCTGCACGCGGGGCAGCCCGGGCGGAGGCGTTGGATAGCGACGGAAGAGCACCCCATTACCGTCCAGAGCACGCGACGTATCGCCTTCGGTCAGAACGGCCACCGGCTGTCGCTCGACCACGGTGATCATCACCGAGCGCGGCCACTGGCGAGTCACCTGGACCGACAAGACCGGCGCGAGTTCGCGCACCCGTTGCTCCGGACCCTCGACATCCACCCGGATCAGAGGGGTACCGACCGCGACGTCGGCGATGTCGAGGACTTTCGCCGCCGGCAGCTTGTCCAGCCCCTCGACCGCCACCTCGTCGGCCACGACGTAGTCCGAGAACCACAACAGCCAGCCCAGCGTGGCGGCCAGCAACACCGCCACGCCCAGCAGCAGCGCCGTCCGCCAGCGCGCAAGCCGACCTCGCCATCGTCGCCTGCTGAAGCGCGGATGGGCCGCTGCCGCCGTCGAGCCGGCAGCTGCTGCAGTGGGGCGGGGGTGCTTGCGCACCCGCTCACCGACGCTCATGTCGCCCCCCCCAGCTCGGCCAGCACCAACGGCGCGAGCGCGGTGACGTCACCGGCGCCGAGGGTCAAGACCAGGTCACCTGGGCTGGCCCGCTCAGCCAGCATCGCTGGCACAAGCCCCGGGTCCGGGGCCAGCTGCACGCGGTCTGCCGGCAGCGGCACCGCCCGGGCCACCAGACCAGCATCGACGCCCGGCTCGGGATCCTCACGGGCAAGGTAGACGTCCATCACGATGACCTCGTCTGCGGCCCCCAGGGCTGTTCCCATCGCCTCGCCGAACGCCCGCACCCGGCTGACCAGATGCGGCTGGAAGCACACCAACAGGCTGCCGTTGCCGACCAGGGTGCGGGCTGCCGCCAGGTCGCCGGCGATCTCCACCGGGTGGTGCGCGTACGAGTCGTAGACCCGCACACCCGCGGCCTCCCCCTTGCGCTCCATCCGACGGCGCGTCCCGGTGAATGCTGCCAGCCCGTCGAGCAGCAGCCGCTCCTCCAGCCCGAGCCGCAGACCGACACCAAGAGCCAGCGCTGCGTCCACGGCGTAGTGGCGCCCCGGCACCTGCAGGTGGAGAGCGAGAGCCGAACCATCGCGGCGGTGTACCAGGGTGTGCGAGCCATCGCCGTCCGGGACGGTCGTGTCGAGTCGCAGTTCGGCCGCAGAGCCGGAACCCACCACCAGCACCTCGATGCCGCGAGCACGCGCGTGGTCGCCGAGCTTGGCTGCGCCCGGGTCGTCGCCGGCCACCACCAAGAATGCGCCGTGGACCAGCCGGTCGATGAAACTGACGAAGGCCGCCCGGTAGGCCTGTTCGGTGCCCCACACATCCAGATGGTCGGCGTCAACGCTGGTGACGACGGCAGCGTGCGGGGAGTAGACCAGGAACGCGCCGTCACTCTCGTCCGCCTCGGCGACGAACAGGTCACCCATGCCCAGGTGAGCATTGGTGCCGGTGTCGGCCA
>JACCYS010000170.1 GCA_013696365.1 Nocardioidaceae bacterium | reverse complement strand
CTGACCCAGGAGCAGGCCGCCGTGCTCGACGCGATCCGGCTGCTGCCGCGGGTCGAGGTGCGCGGCGGGGCGGGCAGCGGCAAGACCTGGCTGGCGATCGAACAGGCCCGACGACTGTCGCACCAGGCGACGACGACAGCGACTACTGGGAGCGGCGGCTGCCCGAGCAGATGGTGACCCTGGCCCGGGACCAACGGCCCGGCCACAAGTACGACGCGGTGGTCGTCGACGAGGCGCAGCACTTCGCCGACTCGTGGTGGCCGGCGCTGCTCGCCGCCCTCAAAGACGAGGAGACCGGCCGGCTGTACGCCTTCTCCGACGAGGGGCAGTGGGTGTTCTCGCGCTACGGCGGGGCGCCCGCCCAGCTGGTGCCGATCGTGCTCGACCACAACCTGCGCAACACCCGCCAGATCGCCGAGTCGTTCAACCCCCTCGCGCCAATGCGGATGCGTCTGCTCGGCGGGGACGGACCCGCCGTCCGGTTCGTCGCCTGTGCTCCCGGCGACGCGCTCGACCGCGCTGACGACGAGGTGGACGAGTTGCTCGCGACCGGCTGGCGGCCCAAAGACGTCGCGCTGCTCGCCACCGGCAGCCGCCACCCGGAGCAGACCGGCCGCCAGGCTGACGGGCAAGACGCCTACTGGGCAACCTTTTGGGACTTTGAGCAGGTCTTCTACGGCCATGTGCTCGGCTTCAAAGGGTTGGAGCGACGCGCGGTGGTGCTCGCCCTCAACGAGGCGTCACCCAGCGAGCGCTCCACGGAGCGGCTGTACGTCGGGCTGTCCCGGGCGCGCGACCAGCTGGTCGTCTGCGGTGACCCGGCGTTCGTCGAGCAGGTGGGCGGGGGAGCCGTGCTGCGTCGTCTGCAGGGCGACTGACGCCGGCTGGCGGTGGGGGTTTGGCCGGGTCACCCGGAGGCGGCGCTCAGCGGCGCCAGATCGTCCGGCGTCACCGTGACCAACTCCCGGTCGTTGGCGACGTGCATCGGCCACAAGCTGACACCGGCCGCGGTTGCTGCTGCATCCAACTGCTGGGCCCAGCTGATCTCGCCGGGGGTCACCCCGGCGCGGCCCGGGCGGGACAGCAGCACCGCGACCGATTCCACGCCGAAGTCACCGCAGATGCGACTGCAGATCTGAATCAGGGAGTCGACCAGTGGCCGGTCAGGCTGGTCGGGCACGTCGTTGATCTGCGGCAGCACCGGCGCGATGCGTCCGTCGGCGGACAGGAAGCACAGCCACAACAGCCGCTCGGAGAACCCCAGCGGACCCATCAACGTTCGCCAGTGCCGCCACAGGTCGGTCTGTGTGCGCACGGGCGGCATGTCCTCGGGGCGGGTGAGGGCGGGGATGTTGTCATCGATCATGCCCAGAGACTGGTCCTTTGATCGCTGTCTGAGCAGTTGTCCACACAGCAATCTGAGTGGCGCATCCGACCCCCGCCGATAGGGTCAGCACTCGGCAGATCGAGCAGGGGAGCAGCGATGACCGAGGCAGCAGCGGCCGACGCCGGCGACGACTGGCAGGCCTTCGAGCAGCGGCTGACCAAGTTTCTGCGGGCACTCAACGAGGACGAGTCGCTCGTGCTCGCGGTCGCAGACACCGACCACTCCGCCAAGGTGTTGGGCCTGCCGGGTGGATACCTGCACGGTGAGCTGGTGCTGCACCGTAAGGCCGACCCCGCCAGCGCACACGAGCTCGGCTGGCAAGACCTGCAGCAGGGCCTGATGGGCAAGGCCCGACTGGGAGCCCGAAAATTGTCCGCCGACGTGGCACGGGGGGATGCGTCGCGGCTGAGCGCCATGCTGGTGGGCGCCCTGCGTGACCTGTGGTCGGCGACCGGCCCACAGTCGCTGCGGGCGAGCGCCCCCGGTGACGGCCCGCCAGTCGAGCAGCTGAAGGTACCCGTCGGCAAGCGCTAGCTCCGGTTGCCACGCAGCGATCAGCCGCCCGATTCGCCGATCCGCCACGCCCTTGCGCGGCGCGCTGACCCTTTACGTGCCGTGCGCGACGCGTGAAGACAAGTCCGCCACGTTTACGTGGCGCGCGGGACAGGGCGCGCGGCGCAGGGACGGGCGACGCTCAGCCGAGCACCTGCACCGCATAGGTGTCGTCGTCGTTGCGCACCACCCGTACGCCGGCACCCTTGCCGAGCGGCTCGATGCTGACGCCGGTCAGGCCGAGCACCGCCGCCTCGTTCGTCGGGCTGTGCCCACACACCAGCGCCGACCCGCCCGCCGGTATCCGGTCGAAAACCCCGCCCAGCGCCGCCCCACGATCGGCGCACTCGGCGTCGACGAACCCAGGCTCGACGTCGCGCATGTCCGCTAGCCTGCCGCTGCCCGCCCGCTCGTAGGCCTGCCTCCAGCGGTCCTCGTCGTCCGAGCGCAGCCCCGGCTCCTGCTGGATCGGTGAGTCGTCGCCGACCGCCTGCTGCCAGATCCTGACCGTCTCGGTGGCCCGCTGCGCGCCGCTGGAGACGAACAGGTCGTACGGCGGGCACAGCGCCGCCCCGATCTGCCGGGCCTGGTGCACCCCTTCCTCGCTGAGCCGGTCGCCGTCGTTGTCGGTGTGCCGGCGTACCTCGACCGTCTTCATCTGCACGCTCCTCGCTCGCCTCGCTGCCGTGCCCATTCTCGATGACCCGTCCCATGCCAGGCCAGTGGCGTATGGGCGGAA
>JACCYS010000164.1 GCA_013696365.1 Nocardioidaceae bacterium | reverse complement strand
CCGGTGGATCGACTGCTCGCTGACCTTCTCCTTCCGGGCGGCCTCTGAGACCGAGACCTCACCAGCCAAGACGGCCAGCACGACGCGGGTCTTCCTCTCCACCGCGATCACAGGCGCACGACCCATGAGATACCTCCTCGACTCAGACGCCGATCATGCCCTCACAACCGGCCTGCCAAGAAGTTTGAAGCGGGACACCGCGACGACGAGACCAAGGAGACCGCGACCGACGTCCTCAAGAACGCGATCGCCTGGCTCGCCGACCGGGGCGTCACCGTCCACCGGATGCTCAGCGACAACGGCAGCTGCTACCGCAGCAGTCTTCGGCGCGAGACCTGTGCCGAACTGGGCGTCACCCCGAAGCGGACGCGTCCCTACCGGCCGCAGACCAACGGGAAGATCGAGCGCTTCCATCGCACTTTGGCTGAGGGCTGGGCGTTCAAGAAGTTCTACAACTCCGAAGCCGCCCGGCTCGCCGCTCTGCCAGCATGGGTCCACGAGTACAACCACCACCGGCCCCACTCAGCAATCGGGAAGACTGCACCCATCACCAGGCTGGACAACCTCGCTGGACATCACATCTAGCACCTGTTGTCGTCGGACACGATCGTCCGGGCAGTGAGACCATAGGGCGGGTGAGCGCGCCGACATCTGCCACCCAGCCGGCCGCAGTTTCGGGCACCGGCCATCCACCTGGTGCGAGCGGACCGGCGGTCGCAGTTACCGCGCTGGGCTGGATCTCGCTGGTGCTCCTGCTGGACGCCGACGGCTCACTGTGGCTGCAGCGGGGTCTGGGCTTGGCCACCTGGGTGGTGCTGCTGCTGGTGCTGCGCGCCGAGCTTCCGCTCGTACGGGTGCAGACCGGTGTGGTGGTGGTGGTGGCGACCGCGGTGGAATACACCTTCTCGCCGCTGTTGGAGGTCTACACCTATCGCTTCGACAACGTCCCCGCTTATGTGCCGCCTGGTCATGGGCTGGTCTACATTGCGGCGCTGGCACTGGGGCGCTCGTTGCTGGTGCGCGCCCACCTGCGGCTGGGCACCGCGTTGGTGCTCGTGGTGGGTGGGTGCTGGGCGGCGTACGGGGTGACGCTGGCCGACCGCCCTGACGTGCTGGGGTTCTTCTGGTTCTGTTGCCTGGCGGGGTTTCTGTTCTGGGGGCCGTCAGGGCCGCTGTACGTCGGGGCATTCATCGTGGTGTCGTACCTGGAGGTCGTCGGCACCGCGCTCGGCACCTGGCAGTGGCAGCCGCAAGACCCCACCGGGCTGGTCTCCATCGGCAACCCGCCGTCGGGTGCGGCCGGTGGGTACGGCTGGTTCGACCTGTACGCCCTGCTGCTGGCCGGGCCGTTGCTGGTCCGCTGGCGCCGGCTGCGTGCCGGTGGCCGGCCCACCGATTCTCCCGTCTCTGCCATGACGCCCGACGAGCGATGAGGGGATGACTGCAGGCGCTGGTCCGGTGACTGGCCGCCGCCGTCCGCGGGCGCGCGTTGGCGCCAACGTCGGATCGGTGCTGACAGCGGGCCCACGTTCTGCACGCTTGAGAAGTAGGCTGCCGGGTCTTCGCACGGGGAGGGCAAACTTGACCGGTCACGAACCTGAGAGCCGTGATACCAGGTCGTCTGGGTTGGTGGCTACGGCCTATGGGTCGAATCTCTCCAGGGCCTCCTTCCCATGCGGGAATCCGCGCACGGTCTGTCGCCGGAACTGACCCAGAGGCTGGACCAGTGGACCGAGAGGTATGAAGATGCAGCGATCGATATGTGGTCGTGGCCTCGACAGGCTCAACTCCAATGGCGCGTAGACGGCTATGAGATTGCCGCCGACATTCAGCGAGAGCTGGGCATTGAGTGGCAAGTGCTGTACACCGGTGGTGCTTCCGCTGCCTTCAGGAGAGAGTGTTATCCGCCAGAGTCCTCCTGATAGTCCATCGCGCTACCGCTTCATATCAGCCTCCGAGATGTAGTTGCGACCAACGCGACGGCAGGGCATGTGCTCTTGAGCACCCCTCGGTCGCCACTCGGTTCCGCCAGCACGGATGAGCTGACGCAGAGGGTGCCAACCGCACCGATTGGCGCGACGGGTCGAGGCGACGAGCGGCCAGCGGGCCCAGCAATCATCCGCTGGAGCCGCCGCTGCCGTCTCCGGGCCCGCGACGCCGCGCACCGAGCTCGTGCAGACTCCCGCCGTCGTCCTGACCCCCGTCACCGTCGTCGTCGGGAAAGTGCCCGACGAATGCCATCGCAGCGTCGTGCAGGTGCCCGTTGGTCGACAGCGCGTTGCCGCGGAGTGGTCCAGCACGTCCGTCTAGGCCGGAGAAGCGACCACCGGCCTCGGCGACGATCACCGCAAGAGCCGCCATGTCGTGCAGCGCCAGCTTCGGCTCGGCCGCAATGTCGACGGTGCCCTCGGCGACCATCACATGCGACCAGAAATCGCCATACGCCCTGCTGCGCCAGCAGCGGCGGGTCAGCGCGACGATCGCGTCGAGTCGGCCGATGTGGTCCCACCCGCCGAGGTCGGAGTACGAGAACGACGCGTCGCCGACCTCCTTGATGTCCGACACCCGGCACGGCTTGGCGTTGAGCAACGACTTGCCGGTCCAGCTGCCCCCGCCGGCAGAGGCCCACCAGCGACGTGCCAGCGCCGGCGCGGACACGCAGCCGACAACAACGTCGTCGCCCTCCATCAGGGCGATCAGGGTCGCCCATACGGGCACCCCGCGAACAAAGTTGTGGGTGCCATCGATGGGGTCGACCACCCAGCGTCGCGGCCCGAAGCCGCTTGATCCTGCCTCCTCGCCGAGTACCGCGTCGCGGGGCCGGGCGCGGCCCAACGTGCGGCGTACGCCGTGCTCCACCCCAACGTCAGCGTCGGTAACCAAGGTGGCGTCGGGCTTGGTCGATACGTGCAGGTCTTGGGCTCGGAAGCGCTCCATGGTCAGCGAGTCGGCGTCGTCTGCGAGCACGTGCGCCAGCCGCAGGTCGTCGGTGTGCGAACGGGCTGCCATGGCCGAGAGGTTATCCCCACAGCCGCTAGATCGTGTCCGGGCAGGGCGCCAACTACAGCCTGGGGAGTCAAGCGGCGCTCGGCTAGCCTCGGATCGACGACGCCGCTGGTGCCCCGTAACGGCTTCGCATCTTGGAGGTTTCCGTGGTCCCCGACACCATCAACGGCCTGCCCCTGCACGCCTTGTCGGTGCATGCCACAGTCATCTTGGTGCCGCTGGCTGCCCTGCTGGGAGTGCTGTTCGCAGTGCCCCGACTGCGCGAGTGGACCCGTTTCCCGTTGCCGCTGGTCTCGGCCGCGGCGGCTGTGTCCACCTGGGTGTCCGTGCAAAGTGGCGAGGCACTGGATGAGGCCGGGGGGCGAGGCGCCGCCG
>JACCYS010000161.1 GCA_013696365.1 Nocardioidaceae bacterium | reverse complement strand
TCGAGCGTGGAGACCTGGTAGCCGTCCATGGCCGCCTGCAGCGCGCAGATCGGGTCGATCTCGGTGACGATGACCCGGGCGCCCTGGCCGCGCAGCGCCTCCGCACAGCCCTTTCCGACGTCGCCGTAGCCGCAGACGATGGCGACCTTGCCGCCGATCAGGGCGTCGGTGGCCCGGTTGATGCCGTCGATCAGGGAGTGCCGGCAACCGTACTTGTTGTCGAACTTCGACTTGGTGACCGCATCGTTGACGTTGATCGCCGGGAACAGCAGCGTGCCGGCACGGGCCCGCTCGTACAGCCGCAGCACCCCGGTGGTGGTTTCCTCGGTGACCCCCCGGATGGCGTTGCCGACACGGGTCCACCGGCCGTCATCCTCGCCTAGCGACCGGTTGAGCAGAGCGAGGATCTCCTTCAGCTCGGCGTTGTCGGTGCTGTCTGGCGACGGGACCGCGCCGGCTGCCTCGTACTCGGTGCCCAGATGGACCAGCATGGTGGCGTCACCGCCGTCGTCCAGGATCATGTTGGCTGGCTGGCCCTCCGGCCAGGTCAGTGCCTGCTCCGCGCACCACCAGTACTCCGCGAGGCTCTCGCCCTTCCAGGCATACACCGGTACGCCTTGCGGGTCGTCGGCGCTGCCGTCGGGTCCGACCACCGCGGCAGCGGCGGCGTGGTCCTGGGTGGAGAAGATGTTGCAGCTGGCCCAGCGCACCTCGGCGCCCAGGGCCACCAGGGTCTCGATCAGCACCGCTGTCTGTACGGTCATGTGCAGCGATCCGGTGATCCGCGCACCGGCCAGCGGCTTGCTGGCGGCGTAGCGCTCGCGCATCGCGGTCAGACCGGGCATCTCGTGCTCTGCGATCGTGATCTCGGTGCGGCCGTAGTCAGCCAGGGATAGATCGGCAACCTTGAAGTCCATGCGACCAGCCTAACGAGCCTCAGCCCACCTCGCTGACCAGCCTCGCCGTGGTGCCGAGACCGACGGCGAGGTATGTGGCGGCGTACGACCCGGTGGCCAGCAGCGCACCGTATCGGGCAATCGGCGGGCCATCGGTGCCGGCCAGTCGGTGCACCCGCACGCCGTAGGACTGCGCAGCCGCGACCAGCCGACCTCGCTGTTCACGGACCACCGGGCCGTCGCTGGCATCGTCGAGCAGCACCAGCGCGGGGCGCTGGGTGGGCACGTTCGATTCGGCGAGTGCGTCGGCAAACGGGTCGGCGAACAGGTCCTGCGGTGCCGCCGATGCGAGGACGGGCAGCAGTTGGTCAACATCTGCGGCAAGCGCCGCCCTGCCCGAGGCCCGTCGCAGCGCCTCCGCGATGCGCCTGGCGGCACGGGCTGCCAGCACCGACCCGCCCCACACCAGCGGTACGGCATCGGCCAGCGCGATCGCCATCTCCTTACCCGGGTTGGCGCCCATGTCGACGAAGGGTGAACAGGCGACGGCGACGCCGTCGAGTGCGGACGCGACCTGCTCAGGGTCCACCTCCGGCCCGAGATCAGCGCGGTGCAGCGCCTGTAGCACCCCCACTGCTACGGCGAGCGTGTCGGTCGAGGCGGTCGGTAGCAACGTGGTCGACCGGCTGGCGGCCGGCTCCGCCAGGCTCGCGTGCACCGGGCAGGCCAACACCAGCGTGCAGCCGCGCCGCACAGCCTCCAGCACGGCAGAGGTTGCTGCCTCGTCACCGCTGGTCGGCGCCAACACCACCACGGTGTCGAGCGCTCCCGCCCAGCCCGGCAATCCAGGGCCGGGCCAGGCAACGAACGGCACCGGGCACCATGGCTCCAGCACGGCACGAAGCAGACGAGAGTCGGCGCCGGCCACGATCATCGCCCGCGGTCGGTCCATCGAACCGGCCGGCTCGCCCAGACTCACCGCGGCCGCCTGCATCGAGTCAGTCTCCCGGCGCACTCTGGCCCCGGCCTCCGCCAGGCGGCGAAGCACCGGGTCAGCCAGAGCGAGCGCCGTGTGGTCGTCGAGCGCGGAGTCGTCGAAGGCCACCGCCGGTCAACCGGTCTCCGGCTGGCGGGAGGTCTCCGGCTGGCGGGCCTCGTCGACCAGGAGAACAGGAATGCCGTCGCGCACCGGGTAGGCCAGACCGCAACCGGTGCACACCAGCTCGGGCTGCTCGGCGCGCGTCTCATCCAGTCGCAACGAGGCCCGGCAGGACGGGCAGGCGAGGATGGCCAACAGCCCACTGTCAATCGGCATCAGGTTCCTCCAGAAACTTGTCGGATGTCTACCGGCGGCTCTTTACCGGCGTTGCGATCGCTGCGGTCAATCCTCGTCTGAGCCGACCACTCGTAGGTGGCCCCGCCGACCCACCGCGACCGGAGCGGTTCTTGGCCTGGCTGCCTCGCGTACAGCGTCGGCGAGCGCCAGCAGGTCGTCGCCGCTCGGCCCGTAGGCACCGGGATCCGGCGCCAATCGGACGACCTCCCACCCACGTGGCACTGACAGCGACTCGGCGTGCCCCGCACACAAGTCGTAGCTGTGCGGCTCAGCGAAGGTGGCGAGCGGGCCGAGCACGGCGGTCTGGTCACCGTAGACGTAGGTGAGTGTGGCCATGGCCGAGCGCGTACACGCGGTGCGCGAACAACGACGGGTTAGGGCCACGGGCAGACGGTACCGCTCTAGTCTCGGACAATGCCCGCGCCACGCTTCCCCGTGATCTCTGCGCGCGACCGCCGGGGCCGTGGCCCACGCGGGCCACGGTCGCTGCCAGGCCCACTCACACCGAGCGGGGTCCCTGCAGCGCGAACTCGGGCAGCCGACTTCGAACGAGTCGTCGACCGGGTGGCGGCCCAGCTGCGCCGGCACGTGGGGCGCGAGCTGGACAGCGTGCGCATCAGTGTCGAGCAGGTCCCCATGGTGCCCGCCGACTGGGTGGACGACGTGCCGTTGAGTGCCCAGCAAGCCGGGCGCGGCCGGCGGCCGGCCCGCATTGTGGTGTATCGGATGCCGGTGGCCAGCCGAATCCGTGGGCCGATCGAGGCTGCCGGGCTGGTGCTGGATCTGCTGATCGAGGAAGCGGCCGACTTGCTCGGGCGTGATCCCGACGAACTCGACCCCAGGCTGCGCTGACCTGCTCGATCGGCCGGTGCTCAGTCGGCCGGGGATACCCGGGGGATCAGTGGTGTCACGGTGATCGTGCGGTTGAGCGAGCTCAGCGGCATGGTCGCGATTCCGTTGGCTTCCTTCGCGGCACGCGCGGCGAAGGAAGCGACGACGGGAGCCCCAGAGGTGTCCCCAGAGATGTCCCCAGTCGTGCCGGCACGTCTGGCGCGCACGACGACATGGCTGACGGCCTTGGTCTGCGACCGCGACAGCCGGAGCACGCCGGCCAGGTCGACCGCGAGCGATGTTCCTGCGTTGATCTCCACCTCGCCCGTGGCCACCACGTCTCCGGCCGCGTCGAGGGCCCGCACCTCGACCGTTCGGCTTCGTACGTCCTGCGACTCAGGGTCGACCAGCAGTGCCGACAGGGTCAACGTGGTCGCCGGGTCGACCTCGACGCGGGCACCCAGGTCGACCGGAAGCACGGCGGACTCGGATAGCGCAGCGGCGCCGACGACGATCGCGATGTCGTTGTCGGCGACCACCCGGACTGCGGCGCTGATCGGGGCTTGCGCACGCAGCTCGATGGTGCTGCCGGGCCCAATGTTCGGTGGCAACGGGACCGCTGCTGTGCCGCCACCCGGCACCTGCACTGCGGAGAGGTCCGGCAGGACAGCGCGGCCCGCATCGGTGACGAGAACCGGCCGGACCGCGACAGTTCGCTCCGCTGCGTTGGCGAGCACCAGCACCTCCTTGCCACCCGCAGAGGCACCCCCAGAGCCACCGACGCCAGGCACCAGCACGGTCTCCGCCGGAGCGGCAGTGGGCGGAAGCCACTCCGTACCGGTGGGATCCGAGCTGTCCGCACGGGTCTCGGCGAGGGCCGCCATCACCGTCCCGCGGCTGGTGTCCACCTCGATAGCGACCTGTTTGGCACCGGCCACGAGGTCGGTCAACGGCAGGCGGACCGTGGTCCCGGCAGCAACGCGGACGTCGTCGGTGCCGACGGTGTCGAGTACGCCGTCCGGCCCCCGAAGCGTGACGTCTGTGACCGCGTCGGTGTCATCGGGTGCGCGCAACAACAGTGTGCCGGACCTGCTCGCGGTGCTTGCCGCGCCGACGAACCACCAACGGCGGGCAGGTTCGGCGCAGCGTTGCACCGCCAACCCGGCACCGACTGCACGGTCCGGCGTGACGGCGCTGAATGCGGTCAGGTCGACCGCCGTCGATCCGCTGGCGGCGATCGTGCTGTCGCCTGCCGGCACGCTGCGCGTCCACCAGGTCGACCGGTTCACGGCGATCGTTGATCGTGACCGGTGACCGGGCAGGCCGAAGCAGGTCACCGCGCGCTGCTGCACGGGCACCGTGTTTGCTGCCTTCGTTCCCGACGACTGGGTGCCGGCGGGCTGGCTGTCCGCCGGTCGCAGGCCGACCAGAATCAGCGTGCCCGCCACGGTCACGGTGACCATCGCCAGCACACCCATGTCCGATCTGTTGCTCATCCGCGCTCCGGCCGAGTCGGCGCCGCAAGCAACACCAGCGCGAGCAGGCACACCAACTGGGCCGCCACCCACCAGCCTCGGCTGCTGGCGAAGTTCACCGTCAGCGGGCCGTCACCCGGCGCCGCCACCGCGAAGGTCTGCAGGCCTTCCGACTGGTCTGTCGCAGACAGCTCACGCCCTCCGACTGACGCCTGCCAGGACCGGTCCGCTGCTGCGGCGACGCGCAGCAGGCGTTGTGGCGAGGCGGACGGCGTCGCAGTCCACGGCGGCCCACCGTCACCGCGGGCCTGGGGAATGTCCACTCCCCGACCGTCCACCTGCAGCGTCCCGCCAGCGTTCGTCAGTCGCCAAGCCAGATCGCGCTCCGGTGCTCCAGCGCGCACCAGACCGGGAGCACTGTCGAGGTCTGCGGACAGGTCGGGGGCGACCGGGCCCGGCAGATATAGGTAGCCGATACCCATCCTGCTGATCGTCTGCAGATTCTCCTCTGTGGGAGCCGCGAGCAGTCCGGTCAGCGCCTCCACCAGCACCGGCGGGGCAGCGGCAGCGCGCATGGGTTCTTCGCCCAGGCGCCATCCGTCCGCACGCACCACGGTCGTGTCAATGCCCTCTTCAGTGGCGGCCAGGATCACGGTGGAGGCTCGCGTCCCACTGCTGGCGTCGTCGGCCATGTATGCCGGCACCGGTGTCGGAACATCGCGTCGCAGTGGCGCATCGACACCGTGAGCGACCGACCAGCCGAGCGCCAGCACGGGGCTGACCAGTGCAACCGCAGCGACACCGGCGACGCCCAGCTGCCGCCACCCAAAACTGCGTCCAGCAAGCATCGCCTCGAGATCATGGGCTCCGATCGCGGCTGCGATCAGCAGCGAGCCCCACCACATTGCCAGCGGGAAACCCACCCAGATCGCAGTGACGTCTGTCCGCGAGGCCGCACCCGGGTCTGCCAGCACACCAACGGCAGCCAGCACCAAGGCGAGCGTGGCCACCGACCAAGCAACGAGCACGTGCCGACGGCGTCCGGTACGTGCGAGGGCTGCTACCGCGGCAACGAGCACCCCGGCACCCACCCACGCGGGGATGCCCCCGGGCCCGCCGGGCATGCCCAGCGCAAGCTCGACTGGCCCGGGGTCGAGGGGCCCGACGCGAGCATCGGGCAGCCCCGCCTCCCACCACCACAGCCACGGGTCGGCCAGCCGCGCGGCCAGCCATTGGGGACCAAGCAGCCACGGGACGGAGACGATGACCGCGGCGGACAGCAGCACCTGCACCAGCGGCGGATGCGACACGCGTCGGGCGGCTGTGACGGCAACCAGCGACACCGTCCCGATCGCGATGAGCACCAGCAACGGCCATGCCACCGGCACCAATGCGACCAGCACCGCCGCCATCAACCCGGCCCTGCTGCGCCGCACCCAGCGCTCGAGCCGGCCACGGGTGCCCGGCGACGAGTCGGCGGCAGCGACCGAGAGCGTCGTGCTGACCAACAGCGGTGCGACCACAGTTGCGAGCACGGTGCCGAGCCGTCCCTGCGCGATCGCACCCGTGGCCAGCGGCACCGTCGCGTACGCCATCGCGGCCCAGACAGCAACCAACGGGCCGGCACCAACAAGGCGAAGCAGTCGGTGCGCGGTGAGCCCGGCCAGCACCGGTGCACCGAGCAGCAGCAGCGAGACGGCGGCACCAGCATCGCCGAGAGTCAGCAGTCCGGAACCGGCAAGCATCAGCACGTAGGGCGGCGAAGGTTCGGTTGAACCGGTCCCCACCGGGTGCCAACCGGCGGTGTAGGCCGACCACCAGTCCCCGGCCCCCTCCGGCGCCGGCAACAACGCACCGCCCTGCAACTCGCCGCCGGTCAGCACTGCACGACTGGTCAGCAGCGTCAGCACCACCAGCGCCAGCACCGCTGACGCCCACGGTCGGGCAGCAACCCTGGCCAACGGTCCCGGCTCGGGTGGCAGTGCCTCGGCCTCTTCGGCCACCGGCCCGGGCTCGGCGACCGAGCGGGGAGCCGCCAGCCGGGTGGGTGCGAGCAGACCACCGACCACATCGGCGACGGCGGCCGCGCCCTCGCGGTACGGGTGCACAGCCGACGGCAGCAGGGGGCGTACCTCCGAGGGCGGCCGCTGTGCTGTGCGCCGACGCCTGCTGCGCGCATCGGCGAGATGCCACGGCCGACCCAAGACCGAGCCCGCAGCGGCAAGCTCGTCCCAGGCTGAGCTGGGTGCCTTCAGCAGCAGCCAGCCGACTGACCGCAGCAGCGAGCCCACCAGCAGCCGGACGAACATCCACGCCAGCGCAGACCCGCGACAGTTGGCCAGCAGCACGAACAGCGCCGCTCGCCGTTGTCCGCGGCGCGCTGAGCCGGACAGCACACCCGGCGTGCGCTGGCCACGGGTTGCAGCCTCGGCGTGGAAGACGACCGCTGCCGGAGCGACCTGCACCTGCCAGCCAGCGCGGGTGGCCCGCCAACCGAAGTCCAGGTCGTCGCCGAAGAGCGGCAGTTGCGGCTCGAGGCCATCCAGACTTTCCCAGGCGGCGGCGCGTACGAGAGCGCCGGCGGTGCCGACGGCCAGCACCTGCCGCGGGTCGTCTCGTTGACCCTGGTCGGGCTCGCCACGCTCCAGACCTGTCTCGCGGGTGCCGGTTCCGGAGATGGTGGCCCCGACCTCCAGCAGCCGGCGCAGCGACGGCCACTCGCGGACCTTCGGGCCGATGATGGCCACCGGGGGCTCGTCCGGAGACCCTGCCTGGGCGTGCGCGAGCAACCGCTGCAGTGCGTCGGCGGCGGGTGTGCAGTCATCGTGCAGCAGCCAGACCCAGCCTTCTGCTGCGGTGCCGCGTTCAGCCAGCATGTCCATGGCCCGAGCGACGGCGTCGCCGAAGCCGGTGTCGCGGCTGGTTGCCAGGACCTGGTCCGCGCCGAGGGCGGCTGTGAGTTGGGCGACCGTGTCGTCGGCGCTGCCGGTGTCCACCGCCAGCAGCCGATCGGGCGGGTGGGTCTGCGCCGACAGCGCCGCCAACACCTGCGGGAGCCAGCGGGCTCCGTCATGGCAGACCAGCACTGCGGTCACCGGCGGCGACGAGACAGCTGTCGCAGGCACCACGCAGCACCCTCCGCCGGACCGGGAAAGACGCGGTCAGCGACCGCAGGACCGGGCCACCCTAGCGACCGGTCAGCGGCGAGCGTGCTTGGTCAGCCGGCGCGCTTCTTCAGCTTGCGGCGCTCCCGCTCGGACAAACCGCCCCAGATACCGAAGCGCTCGTCGTGTTCGAGTGCGTAGTCCAAGCACTCCGACTGGACCTCACAGGTGAGGCACACCCGCTTGGCTTCCCTGGTGGAGCCGCCCTTCTCCGGGAAGAACGCCTCGGGATCGGTCTGAGCGCACAGCGCCCGCTCCTGCCAATCCAACTCGTCTGTCTCGTCGGCTGCTTCGAGCATTACGAAGTCCGGCATGACTGCCTCCTCGACCCTTGGTTCCCCACGGTGTGTGTTGCCTCAGCTGCACAGCGTGATGCCGGGCTCGCGGCCCGGTAAAATATGCTGCGAATGAGTAACACAGGTGGAATTACATGCCTGTCGCTACGCGATAGTCAAGCCAGCGGCTGGTATTGCGCCCAACCAGATGGTCTATATGCACCGCGATCCGCCCCTGGTGTCCCACTTGTCCCAACTGTCGCACGCGGCGGGCACCGGCCCGAGCCCTGCCCGGGCCGGGCCGGTACGAGCGCGCCGCCTGGGACACTGCTGCCATGCGGGTGACGGCGGTGTCCGGCGGGATTGGCG
Source organism: Nocardioidaceae bacterium (assembly GCA_013696365.1). Lineage (GTDB taxonomy): Bacteria > Actinomycetota > Actinomycetes > Propionibacteriales > Nocardioidaceae > JACCVL01. The sequence goes on along the minus strand of JACCYS010000161.1, from coordinate 11,453 downwards.
GTGCACGCTTTCTCCGGGGGCTGCTCGCGGTTCTCGACCCAGCCGACGAGGTGACCGTCATCGGCAACACTGCGGACGACATCTGGCTGTTCGGGCTCAAGGTCTGCCCTGACCTCGACACCGTCATGTACACCCTCGGTGGCGGCATCGACGAGACGCGTGGCTGGGGCCGCCATGACGAGAGCTGGCAAGCCAAGGAAGAGCTGGCGGCGTACGGCGTGGAGCCCACCTGGTTCGGGTTGGGGGACCGCGACCTGGCCACCCACCTGGTCCGCACCCAGATGCTCGAAGCCGGCTATCCGCTGTCTGCGGTCACGGCGGTGCTGTCGAAGCGCTGGCTGGCGTCGCTTCGCCCGCCCGTGCGGCTGCTGCCGATGTCGGATGACCGGGTGGAGACGCACATCGTCATCGAGGACGAGGACGGTCGCCGGGCGGTGCACTTTCAGGAGTACTGGGTCCGGCTGCACGCCCAGGTGCCGACCCATGACGTGGTGGTGGTCGGACAGCGCGAGTCGGCGCCGGCGCCGGGGGTGCTGCAGGCGATCACCTCCTGCGACGTGCTGCTGCTGCCACCGTCCAACCCGGTGGTGTCAGTGGGCACCGTTCTCGGCGTTCCCGGCGTGCGCGACGCGGTGCGATCAACGAACGCTCCGGTGGTCGGGGTGTCGCCGATCATCGGCGGCGCCGCGGTTCGCGGGATGGCCGACCAGTTGTTGACTGCCATCGGCGTCGAGGTCTCCAGCGCCGCGGTGGCGGCCTGGTACGGCGCGCGGTCAGGCGGCGGCCTGCTGGACGGCTGGCTGGTGGACACCAGCGACGCAGCATCGGTGCCGGTGCTTGCGGCCAGCGGGATCCGTACCAACGCAGTGCCGCTGCTGATGCGCGACGCAGCGACGACCGCCGCGATGGCGGGTGCGACGCTGCAGCTGGCCGAGCAATGTGCGTCGGACCGTTCCCGGTGACCATCACCGTCCGGGCGCTGGGGACGCTGCCCGACCTGGTCGCCGATGACGACCTGATCGGTCTGCTGCTCGCCGCCTGGCCGGGTGGGCCGTGTGACGGTGACGTGCTGCTGGTGTCCAGTAAGGCCGTGGCCAAGGTCGAGGGTCGCGTCCGCCGACACGTCAGCCGGGAGGACGCAGTTGCCGGCGAGACCGAACGGTTGCTGGCCTCTCGCGGGGGGTTGCAGATCGTGCGCACCCGGCATGGGTTGGTGCTTGCCGGCGCGGGCGTGGACGTCTCGAACACTGAGACCGGCAGCGTGGTGTTGCTTCCTGTCGACCCGGACGCATCGGCGCGGGGCCTGCGCACCGCTCTGGCCACCAGGACGGGCCGCAACGTCGCGATCGTGGTCACCGACACGGCAGGACGAGCCTGGCGGATGGGCCAGACCGACATTGCCATCGGCGTCGCCGGTCTCGAGCCGCTGCACGACCTCACCGGGCAGCTCGACGGTTGGCACCGGCCACTCGCCGTGACCGCGCCGACTGTGGTGGACGAGTTGGCCGGCGCGGCCGACCTGGTGCTCGACAAGGCTGCCCGTACTCCCGCCGCGGTGGTGTCTGGCTTGTCGCCGCTGGTGCTGCCGTCGGGGGTGCATGGGCCCGGTGCGGTCGCTGTGGTGCGGCCCGACGGCGAGGACCTGTTCGGCCTCGGCGCGGCCGACGCTGTCCGAGCCGCAGTCCGCCGGACACCAGCCGACCGGCGCGGCTTTGCACACCCGGGCAGTCCCGAACTGGCTGAGCTGGTCGAGATGGCGGCGGCCCGGCAGCAGTGGGTACGCGCCGAGGTCCTGAACACCGACAGCGATCCGCTGGTAGTGATCCGTGCCGACCCCGACGCTGTCCCTGGCGCCAACCCGGGGGTCGATGCTGACGCGTTGGTCGCCGCGGGCGCCGTTATGGAGCGCGTCCGTGTCCTGTGCTGGGCTGCCGGTCTGCGATCGTCGACAGTTGCCGCACCCGCGGGCGCCATCTGTGCCGAGGCGCTGTCTTTGGCTCCGTACACTGATCGCCGATACGTCGACAGCACCGAGGGAGATCGTGGCCAAGTCCAGCAAGGATCGTGACCGCGCAGCACGCATCGAGAAGATGCAACGCGAGACGGCCAGCGCTGAGCGCAGGCGCACGCTGGTAGTGGTGGTGATCTGCGGCGTGATCGCGCTGGCCATCGTCGGCGCGACGGCCTGGAAGGTGATCAGTGACCGCCAACGGGCCGAAGAGGTGGCCGGCACACCGCTTGTCGAGCTGGGCTTGTCGGCCAGCGAGGTGAGCTGCACCGACGTGAGCACCGAGCCCGGGGAGGGCGGCGGTGAGCATCTGGACGGCCAGGACATCGACTATCCGTCCAGCCCGCCGGCGTTCGGGGCGCACTGGAACGGCCCCGCAGACTTCGAGCGCAAGTTCTACACGGCGAGCGACCGGCCCGAGGTCGAGCGTCTGGTGCACAACCTGGAGCACGGCTACACCGTGCTCTGGTACGACGAGACCATCGCCGACAGTGCCGACGACCTGAAGGTGGTGCAGGAGATGGCCGAGAAGTTCGAGTTGGAGACCGTTCCCGACGACCCCGAGGCGTATAACGAGGCCAAGTTCATCGCGGCGCCGTGGACCTCCGACGACGGCAAGGCTTTCCCCGACGGCGCCCACGTGGCGCTCACCCACTGGGCCGCTCAGGGCGAGAACGCCGCAGAGGGTGAGGGGCTCGGAGCGACCATGTACTGCGAGCGGCCCAGCGGCGAGGCGGTGGGCGACTTTATGGAGGAGTACCCGGCCAGCAACGCCCTCGAAGCGAACGGCGTCTGAGCGGTCAGGGTGCGGACACACGCAACCCGGCGTCGGGGATGTGGACGTCGCAGCCGATCCTGATCCCCCCGGACAGCTCGCAGCGGGCCCCCACGACGGCGCCATCGCCGAGCACCGAAGACTGCACCACGGTGTGTGACCCCACCTCAGCGCCCGGCCCCAATACTGAAGCCACCACGGTGGCTCCCGGTCGCACCACCGAGGAGGCCATCAGCACGCTGCCGTCCACGAAGGCACCGTCGCCGACGACGACTCCCGGCCCGATAGCCGCACCCCCGACGATCCGGGCGCCGGGATGCACCTCGGCGGTGTGGTCGAGCAGCCGCTCCCCCGGCGGTCCAGGCATCGCCGGTGAATGCAGCAGGCCGCGGACCGCGTCCCGAGAGGCTCGTACGAGGGCATCCGGCGTGCCGACGTCCAGCCAATAACCATCGTCGCGGAAGCCGACCAGCCGCCTCCCGGCGCGCAGCAGCCGTGGGAACGTTTCGTGTTCCAACGACACCTCCACGCCCGTCGGGATGTCGGCGAGGACACGCCGCCGGAAGACATAGCTGCCGGCGTTGATCTGCCGCGAGACCGGATCGGGCGACTTCTCCCGAAAAGCCGTCACCCGACCATCCGGGTCGGTCGGCACGCAGCCATAGGCCCGCGGGTCGGCCACGACGACGATGTGCAGCGACACGTCGACACCGACATCGTCGAGCTGGTCGACCTGGCCGCGCAGGTCGTGATCGGACAGCTGATCACCGTTCAGCACGATCACCGGGTCGTCGCCGTCGCCGTGCAGCTCGGCCAACGCATGGCGGACGGCCCCTCCGGTGCCCAGCGGGGTCGGCTCGTGCGCATAGCTAAGCCGCAGGCCGTACTGGCCACCGTCACCGAGCTGGCTGCGCAGCTCGGCAGCGCGGTAGGAGGTCGCCAGCACCACGTGCTGGACACCGGCAGCCGCCAGCCGTCGCAGCTGGTGGGCCAGCAGGGGCTGGCCGGCGATCGGCAGCACGTGCTTGGGACGGCGGTCGGTCAACGGGCGAAGCCGGGACCCCAATCCGCCGGCGACGATGACGGCCTGCATGCCCGGCATCTTGTCATGCGCAGGCGGCTGGCTACGGTGTCGAGATGCCCCCCGACGCCCGCGGTCCACAGACGGTCGGCGCACTCGTGGCCGACCTGAGCAGGGGCGATTCCAGCCGACCGGCCGTCACCTGGGTTGACCCCGCCAACGGTGCGCGGGTCGAGCTGAGCATCGCGACGCTGGCCAACTGGGTGGCCAAGACCGGTGGCCTGCTGCAGGACGGTCTGGACGTCGAGCCCGGCGACCGGGTGCGGTTGTCGTTGCCCACGCATTGGCTGGCGGTCACCTGGGCGCTCGGTTGCTGGGTGGTTGGGGCCGTGATCGAGCCAGCAGACGCCGAGCCACCGGACGCCGGCGACCCCGAGGTGGAGGTCTTCGGCGACGACCGCGACCCGAGCACCGCTGCACGGGGGGTCGTCGTGGGGCTGGGGGCGTTCGGCGGCAGTGTCCGAAACCGTGTCCGGGACCAGCGCACGGGTGTGCTGGATGCGGGTGCCGAGGTGCTCGGCTATCCCGACGAGCTGTTCGTGGCCGATCCGCCAGCTCCAACCTCGGCGGCGCTGTCGGTCGGCGGGGGCGGCGTACCCATCGAGCATGCCCAGCTGTTGGGTCAGGCCCGGGCCGCGGCGGCGCAGATGGGTCTGCGCCACGGCGGGCGACTGCTGGCCGGCGCGGCTCCATGCGACCGGGCGGGGTTGGTGCACAGCGTGCTGGCGCCGCTGCTGGCCGGTGGGTCAGTGCTGCTCGTCCGGGACCGGAAAGCCGTCGAGGCGGCCGGCGGGCTGACCGAACTGGCTGCACGTGAGCGGGTCGACGTGGTGGCCCCGTTAGGGTCGCCAACATGACGTGGCCCGCATGACCTGGATGGTGACCGGCGGGGCCGGCTATATCGGCTCACACGTGCTGCGCGCGTTCGTCACCGCCGGGGTGCCGGCTGTCGCCGTGGATGACCTGTCGACCGGGCGGGCACACTTCGTTCCCGACGGGGTTCCGCTGGTGCGCGGAACGATTCTCGACGCCGACCTGCTCGCCCGCACCATCGACGAGCACGACATCGTCGGCGTCGTGCATACGGCCGGCTTCAAGTACGCCGGAGTATCGGTCGACCGGCCGCTGCACACGTACGAGCAGAACATCGAGGGCACCCGGCGCTTGCTGGCGGTCATGTCGGAGCACGGCGTCGACAAGATGGTCTTCTCCAGCAGTGCAGCGGTCTACGGCACGCCGGACGCTGACCTGGTGACCGAGGCCACCAGCAAGAATCCGGCATCCCCCTACGGCGAGTCCAAGCTGGTCGCCGAGTGGCTGCTGGCCGCTCTGGGGCGTGCCAGCGATCTGCGGCACACCAGCCTGCGCTACTTCAACGTTGTCGGGTCGGCGTACGACGACGTCTACGACGCCAGCCCGCACAACCTGGTGCCGTTGGTGCTGAAAGCCCTGACCGACGGGCAGACACCACGGATCTTCGGGTCGGACTACAACACCCCCGACGGCACCTGCGTGCGCGACTACATCCACGTCGGCGACTTGGCAGCCGCGCACGTCGCGGCAGCAGAGTCGCTGGCAGCGGGGCGTGAGTTGCAGCCGGCGTACAACCTCGGCAGCGGGGAAGGGATGTCGGTCGCCCAGATCATGCAGTCCATCCGGCGGGTGAGCGGCGTGGACTTCGAGCCAGAGGTGCACGACCGCAGACCCGGCGACCCCGATCGGATCGTGGCGTCCGGTGACACCGCCGCCCGCGACCTCGGCTGGACCATGTCCTACACCGTCGAGGAGATGATGGCCAGCGCCTGGCGCGCCTGGCAGGCCGCGCTCGCCGCCACCCCCTGACCGGTCCGCCGGGCCGGCTCAGCCGAGGGAACCGGCAACCGGGCCCGACCCGATCGGCACCCGTCTGGCCAGCCCGTCGGCGCGCCCCGGCAGCATGAACAGCTGCCCGTTCTTGGCCAGGCGTCCCACCAGATCCGGCCGGCCGTCGCGGTTGAGGTCGCCGACCCCGATTAACTGGTTGTAGCGGCCCATGTTGCCCGCGATGCGCCGTGGATCCTCCAACCCACCAGGCCCGTTTCCCGGCCACAGCAACAGGCTACCGTCACTGGTGCGGGTCATCAGGTCCGGCGCCCCATCTGCGTTCCACCGGCCGACGCCGAACATGGCGGTAACCGAACCGATGTCACTGCGAGCCTGGTACGCGCGGGCAAAGCCCTTGCGCCCCCTACCCGGGTGCACCAGGGCGGCGCCGCTGCGGTCCCGCGACATCAGGTCGGGTCGTCCGTCGCCATCCCAGTCACCGACCGCCGCGATCGGGCTGCGACCCGACCAGCCGGCCCAGCCGCCGGTCGGGTTGGCGAAGCTGCCGTTGCCACGCCCGGCGAACAGCCACATCTTGTCCCGGCGCAGGGCCAGCACGTCGCCGTCACCGTCACCATTCCAGTCACCGACCATCCGGGCCGAGCTGTAGCCGGACAGGTCCGTCGGACGCCGGTTGACCGGGTGCACCCAGGCTCCCCCGCGGCCAGGGTGCACCGACACCGATCCGGACGGCCGGCGCACCAGGGCCTCGGTGAGCCGGTCGCCGTTGGCGTCACCGAGCAGGGTGACGCGGGCCGTCTCCCACCCACTCCAGCCACGCAGCGGGCGGGCGAAGCGCTCGTTGCCACGCCCGGGAAAGATCTTGACCTTGCCGCTGCTGGTGTCACGTGCCAGCAGGTCGGGACGACCGTCGCGAGTCAGGTCGGAGCCACCGACGAGCACCGTTCGTCCGGACCAGTCGCCCCGGACGGCGCGGGCCTCACCCACGGTGCCATCGCCGTTGCCGGGCAGCAAAAGCAACCGACGCTTGCCGTTGACCACCAGCAGGTCGTTGTCTCCGTCGGAGTCGGCATCGCCGGCGGCGGTCACCACCAGCGCCTGGCCATATCCGCTCGCCAACGCTCGGGGCCGACCGAAGCTGCCGTCGGGCACCCCCGGAGCGACCCGCAGCACACCGTCGGCGGTGCGGAACACGACGTCGACGGCCCCGTCGCCGGTGAGGTCGCGGCCTCCAGCCAGCAGCGACGCATCGGCAAATGTATTGCCGTGCCGCACCGGGGTGCCGAAGCCGCCGTCACCGGTGCCGGGGAGGGTGGCAGCGGTGCCGTCGCCGTACCGGACCAGCACGTCACCTCGGCGGTCATCGGTCAGGTCGCCCAGGCCGACCACGTCACGGGCGTCGCTCCAGGCGCTGGTGCTGGCGACGGCTGCGCGAAAGCCCGGGCCGGAGTCACCGGCCAGCACCCGTGCCGAGTCCCCGGCACGCTGCAAGACGTCGGGACGACGGGTCGAGGCCACGGTCCGGCGAAGCTCGCGGGCGCCGTACCCGGCCTGGATGGCCGCCGCCTGGCGCCGGATGGCCGGGATGCGGTCGTAGAGGTAGCGCCCCGGGCAGGCCGTCTGGCCGGCGTCTCGGTGACCGTTGACCGCCCGCAGCGCGGTGCCGTTGATGGTGGCGCTCGCCTTTGGCTGGACACCGTGCAGGCTCAGCTTCCAGGCGAACAGCCGACCGTAGGAACGCACCATCGCGTCGCTGGGGCGCGTCACGTCGAAGTTGCCGATGGCCGACATGGCGAACGCGGCGTCGTTGTAGCCGAGGGTGTGCGCCCCGATCACCGGGCGGTCGACGCCGCCCCACCGGCCCTCCCAAAGTCGACCGAAACGGTCGACCAGGTAGTTGTAGCCGATGTCGCTCCACCCGCGGGACTGCGTGTGGTAGGCGTAGATGCCGCGCAGGATGGACGGCACCTGCTCCTTGCTGTAGCCGTTGGCGTTGACCGTGTGGTGGACGAAGGAGCCGTGCACCTCGCCGTAACCGGCGAAGCCGTCGCGCATCGACTCGTTGGCGCCCCACTGCGACCGAGAGAAGATCCCCGGCCGCGACGTGACCCCGCCGGAGCCGCTCGTGGCCGGGTAGTCCGGCGTGCGGGCGCCGCCCTCGACAGCACGCTCGTCGGCTGAGGGGCCGCCGGCCACATCGGGGTCGATGACCGACAGCGTCAGGTCCGTCGGCACGGCACGGCTGGTCGTGGCGGTGGTCATCTTCACCTGCACTGCGTCGACCTCGCCGACCACGAATGGTTCGGTGCCGGGCACCGCCGCCTTGCCCTCGTTGCTGTCCGCGTCCGGCGCGTGCGCGGCATCGACCTCCATCGGCTGCCAGGCCGACCAGGTGCCGGCGGTCTCGGTGCGCAGGAACAGCTGCCGGTCCCCCAGCGCCACCTCGGGTGACCAGGTGACCCCGGCGACGGTGTAGCCCGAGGCCGGGACAGCGGGGGACAGCACGGCAACGTCGGCCAGCGCGCGGGCCGACAGATCCTCGCGCGCCTCGGGGTCGACCCCGCTCAGCGCGACCTCGTCGATCTCGGTGCCTGTGTTGCCTGCAGCCGGCGCCGCGGGCTCGGCGGCTCCGATGTCACCGACGACAACAGCTGTGGCCGCCGGCTGCCAGGCAACGACGGCGGCAAGCACGGCGCCGGCGGCAACAATGGCCGTCAGCGCACGGCGGGATTCGGTGACATAGGACAGGGGCGGCATGGCGGATCCTCACACACAGGAGTCACTTGCACACCGATAGTCACATCGTGTTCGCTCCGTAGCCGTGCTGGAGGCAGAACTACAGCCATGTGGTGGATGTCCCAGGGGACGGACGGCCAATCGCCGGGCCGGACCTCAGATTTCGCCGCCCTCGGCGTCCTCGTCGTCATCCTCGTCGTACTTGAGATAGTGCACCGCATCGGCGACCGGACCGTCGAAACCCAGCCGCCCGCCCTCCAACACCAGCGCGCGCTCGCACAGTCGTTTGACCTGGGTGGTGTTGTGGCTGACGAAGACGATGGTGCGGCCCTCGTCGCGCACCTGGGAGATGCGCTGCAGACACTTCTTCTTGAACGGCGGGTCCCCGACCGCGAGGACCTCGTCGATGATGAAGATGTCGGAGTCGACCGAAGCGGCCACCGCGAAGCCCAGCCGGGCGAACATGCCGGACGAGTACCGGCCGACGGGGGTGTCCAGGAAGCGCTCGAGGTCGGCGAAGTCGACGATCTGGTCGAACTTTTGGTCGACCTCGTCCTTCTCCATCCCGAGGATCGCCCCGTTGAGGTAGATGTTCTCCCGCCCGGACAGTTGAGGGTGGAAACCGGCGCTGACCTCGATCAACCCGGCGATCCGACCCCGGGTCAGCACCGTGCCCCGATCGGGGCGCAACACCCCGGAGATGAGCTTGAGCAAGGTGGACTTGCCCGAGCCGTTGAGCCCCATCAGACCAACCGCCTCGCCCTGGTCGATGGTGAAGGAGGCGTCATCGACGGCGAGGAACGTGGGGTTGCGGAACCCCCCCTGGCGAGCCCGGACCACCCGCTGCTTGAGCGTGCGGGCATTGAGCATCGTGAAGTGCTTCGACACGTGGTCGACGACAACGGACTCGGCCACTGTGCCCTCAGAGCCGCTCGGCGAAGTTGCCTTCGAGCCGGGAGAAGATCAGCTGCGCCACGCCGACGAGCAGCAGGCAGCAGCCCAGCATGATGAAGCCCCGCGTCAGTAGGTGCTCGGGCATCAGCGGCATGATCTCGGTGGCCTCCCCGGGTGGGATGGCCGGCGTCCAGAACGCTCGCTGGTTGAGCAGCGTCGCCATCGCGACCGGGTTGGCCAGGTAGACCTGCTCCAGCCAGGTGCCCCCGATGATCCGCACCACGAAGTCCCACGGGTACAGCTGCGGCGCCGACCACATCACCATCATGCCGATGGTCTCGACGAAGTTGCCGATGTCGCGGAAGGTCACGTTCAGCGCGCTGAACGCGAGCGCTACCGCCAGCGAGATCGTCAGCATGATGGAGATGCCGAGCGCACCGGCGATGAAGGCGGTGCGGTCCGGCGACCAGCCCACCAGCAGGCACGCGGCAATCACGATCGTGAACTGCGGGATCATGTGGTAGGTCGTGACCGCGGTGGAGGCCACCGGGAACATCTCCCGCGGGACGTTCATCTTGCGCACCAGCGACTTGTTCTTGACCACCGACTTGGTGCCGGCGTTCAGCGTCTCGGTAAAGAAGCTGGTCATGATCATGGCGGTGAAGATGTGCAGTGCGAACAGTGGCACCGAGTCGCGCAGCCCCAGCAGCAGGCCGATCACGAAGTAGTACATCGAAAAGCGCACCAGCGGCTTCATGTACGACCAGGCGAGGCCCAGCAGGGACGCCTGGTAGCGGACCCGCAGCTCCTTTTGCACCAGCAGCTTCAGCAGATAGCGGCGGCGGAAGACGCCGAACAGCCCGGTGGTGTCACCCGGCGGCCGCAGCGGGCCGAGCGGGTGGTCGCCGACCGCTGTGGTCATGCGTCCACCCCACCGCTCTCCAGCTCGGTGCCCTGGGTGAAGTGCGACTTCAACTTGTTGTCGTACATCGACAGCGCCGCACCGATGGCCATGTGCATGTCCAGGTACTTGTAGGTACCCAGCCGCCCACCGAACAGCACATGCTTCTCCGCGCGGGCCAGGTCTCGGTACTGCAGCAGCCGGGCACGGTCCTCGGCGGTGTTGATCGGGTAGTACGGCTCGTCGTCGTCGCCGGCGAAGCGGGAGAACTCGCGCTGGATGACCGTGCGGTCGCTGGGGTAGCGGTCGGCGCGCTCGGGGTGGAAATGCCGCGGCTCGATGATGCGGGTGAATGCGACGTCCTCGTCGGCATAGTTCATCACCGAGGTGCCCTGGAAGTCGCCGACGTCCTCGACCGAGGTCTCCAGGTCGATCGTCCGCCACGACAAGCGACCCAGCTCGTTGTCGAAGTACTGGTCGACCGGGCCGGTGTAGACGACCGGCACGTTGCCGACGTAGTCGTCGCGGTTGTCGAAGAACTCGGTGTCCAGCCGGACCTCGATGTTGTCGTGGTCGGCCATCTGCTCGAGCCAGGCGGTGTAGCCGCCGGTCGGCAGGCCCTCGTGGGTGTCGTTGAAGTAGCGGTTGTCGAAGTTGTAGCGCACCGGGAGCCGGCTGATGATCTCGGCCGGCAGGTCGGTCGGGTCGGTCTGCCACTGCTTGGCGGTGTAGCCGCGGATGAACGCCTCGTACAGCGGCCGGCCGATCAGGGACACCGCCTTCTCCTCGAGGTTCTTGGCGTCGGCGCTGTCGATCTCACCGGCCTGCTCCGCGACCAGCTCGCGGGCCTGTGTCGGGGTCAGCGCCTTGCCGAAGTACTCGCAGATGGTTGCCAGGTTGATCGGCAGCGGATAGACGCGGCCTTTGAACACCGAGAACACCCGGTGCTGGTAGTCGGTGAAGTCAGTGAACCGGTTGACGTACTCCCAGACCCGCTCGTTAGAGGTGTGAAAGAGATGGGCGCCATAGCGATGGACCTCGATTCCGGTGGTGGGTTCCGGCTCGGAGTAGGCGTTGCCGCCGATGTGGTCCCTGCGCTCGAGGACGAGCACGCGCTTGCCGTGCTGCTCGGCCAGCCGCTCGGCGACGGTGAGGCCGTAGAAGCCGGAGCCGACGACGACCAGGTCAGGCTGGGACACAGGCGCTCCAGAGACGGGGGCGGACGGGACGGCCT
>JACCYS010000146.1 GCA_013696365.1 Nocardioidaceae bacterium | reverse complement strand
GGAGCAAGGTGCTGACCGAAGCGGTGATGCAGAAGGAGCACCGCGGTGTCGCCGATCCGGACCAAGCCTGGATTCTCGGTGAGCTCATCCGTTACCTAGAGCACCCGCGCTCTGGTGCGCTGGAGTTAGACGACATGGGCGCCTCCTGGGTGCCTGTTCGCGAGGCAGTGCGTGCGGGCACTCTGCGGACTACGGATAAGGGCGCGGCCCAGTTGGCGTCGCGGTTCGATGCTTTGCTGCGCTATGCCGGTCTGCGTCTCGGCCGCCAACTCGGCACCGACGTCATCCCTGCTCTGACTCGCACCGAAACATCCGACCCGGCACGTCGGCAGCAGTCGCTTATCGGCTCGCTCATCTCTGACGGGGTGCTCGAGGGCGGCATCTTCATCCCGGCCACAGTCGGACCCATGCGCGTGTGCGTCGATATGCGGGCTGGCCAGATCACGTGCCATGTCGACCTTGACGCACCCAAGGAAGGACGTCCGGCCACAAGGGTGAACTGGCTACTCAAACAGCTGCGGCAGGCACCGGACACGCTGAGAGTCGAGGCATCGGCCGCCTACCAGCGAGGGCCGGGTGCCGCTGAGCTGCTGTCCGAAGTACGGCAGACCCCGGGGCGTCTCATCGCTGACCCCAAGAAGGAGTTGCGTACCTTCCGGGTGGCCATGACAACACCCATGGGCACCAAGCGCGGCCGCGGCCGCGGCGCCTTCATCGACTCCCTCCTAACCGCGGTGGACACCTTCTACGCCGACGTTCTGCAACATCTCAAGGTGTGGTCGGCATCGCCGCCACGAATGCGGGAGCCGGTCGAGACGCCGCCTGTCACACCGCGCTCCCTCGCAGCCACCGCCCAGTCATCCCAGGACGACCCTGAACCTGCACCGCCGCTGCGCGGCGCAACCGAAACGAACGACGGTGCCTAGGCGTGGACACCTACCTTGCATTGACCCAGACCGCCGCCGTGGTCGTTCGGCGACGGGGTGCCCGCCGTGGCGGGCAACGCATCCCAGCGAGCCGATGACGCACTGGCCGCCGTGGTCGCGGCACTGTGGATCGCCGCCGGTCCAGGTCGAGCCGGTCAAGGCGCCGCGGAAGCGGACCTAGACCCCACGCCCGCCGGCCGCCTGGGCGGGGCTTGACCTCCTAACACGCTCGCGGCCGGTGCCGTGCAGACGGCGGCGACACCCTCAGGTGCGAGCGGGCTCCCGCTCGCCAGGCCGACCCACTTCCGAGCGGGACGACGTCACACCGGAGCTGGCGTGGGCGCTGATGGCGCCGAGCCCGTAGGCCGCCAGCACGATGATCACCACGCCGGTGCCGTCGTGGTAGCCCAGCGACGAGGCGATGGTGCTCCAGACGTTGCCGCCCATCATCATCATGGTGCCGCCGTCGCTCCCGGCCCAGGCAGGCCGGATCTCCGGACCGACGGTGAACCAGATGCCGCCGAGCAGCGCGAGCACAGCGCCCAGCCGGGCTCGGCTGCTGCCGCCGACCATGATTGAGCCGCCGAGGATGGCGACGAACCCGGGGATCAGGTGCAGGGTCACTCGGGACTCGGTGATCACCCAGGCTCCGGTGCTCCCCATCGTGTAACCGAACAGCGGGCCGACGAAAGGCACTAGGGCCCCGAATGCGCCGACGAGCACCAGGGCGATCCCCAGCACGCGGATCTTGGCCGCCATGCCACCACCTCCTAGTGGACTTGTCGAGTATCACCCCGTTGGCCGACTGGGAGCAAGGTCACGGGCCGCTGATGGGCGCTCGCAGGGCCGCTGCCAAGGCGGCCACGGCATCGACGAACGGCTCGCAGCCGGGCTGGTCGACCACCGGGACACGACGCCGGTCGGCCGCACCGACGGCATCAGTCCACGGCACCACGCCCGCCAGTTCGTAACCGTGCCGGTCGCAGAACTCGGCGACGGCCTCGCGGTCGAGGGGGGACCGCAGCTTGTTGGCCACTACCACCACCCGGGGCACCGGCAGTTCGGCGACGAGGCCGGCCATCCGCCGCACCGTTTCCAAGGATCGGTAGTACGGCTCGGCCACCAGGCACACCGCGTCTACGTGCCGGACCGTTCCCCTGCTGAGGTGCTCCGGCGAGGCCTCCATGTCGACGACGACGAACCGCCCGCCGTCACCGAGGTCGCCCAGCAGCGCCGAGACGACAGCGTGGGCGGCGCACAGGCAGCCCTCCTCGGCGTGCGCCGGTGCGCCCATGCCGAGCAGCCGTACCCCGTCTGGAGCGGAGACCGCGTGCCGGTGCAGCACGTCGTCTACTGGCAGCGTCAGTGCGGCCCCGCCGAGCCGGCGGGAGACCAGCGCCGGCGCCACGGGGTCGAGGGTGCCGGCGATCTGCGCGGCGAGACCCAGCGCCACCCCGAGGTTGGGGTTGGCGTCGGCGTCGACGGCGACCACCGACGCGCCTGAGCGGGCGGCCAGCCGGGCGAGCGTGGCGCTGATCGTGGTCTTGCCGGCACCGCCCTTTCCCGCGACGGCCAGTCTCACGGCAGCGGGTGGACGCTGGTGGCCAGCCGGGCGTGCCGCTGCTGGTAGGTGCTCAGCATCAGCTGGGCGCCCACCAGTGCACGCGCGGTGGCGTCGAGCCGGTCGCGGCCCAGTGCGGTGAGGGAGTACGTGCGCCGCGCCGGGCCGGTGGTCGAGGGTGCCCAGGTGGAGTGGACCAGGCCCTCCTCGTCCATCGCCCGCAGGCACCGGTAGAGCCCCCCGGGGTCTACCCGGTCCAGCCCCAGCGCCGACATCTGCTCCAGGAGCTCGTAGCCGTGCGAGGTGCCCTCGGCGAGCAACAGCAGCAGGCACGGGCGCAGGTAGTTGCGCGGCGGCCCGACCATGACGTCCGCGCTGGGCGTCCGGCTCACGGGTGACTCCCGGGCGCGCGCTCGGCGGCACAGACCAGCGCCTCCTCGACGGAGTTGTGGCACCAGCAGTCGGCGCTGCACTCGCCGTGCGCAGGGCGAGTCAGGTCGGAGAAACTCAGCGCGAACTCGGTCTTGCCCTCGGTCAGGCCGGACTCGGACAGCACGTATCCACCCCGATCGACGTCGAGGTAACCGTCGACGACGAGCCGGTCGAGGTACCCGACGCCGACCTGCGCGTCCACCCCGAGGAACCGTTCGAGCAGCTCGGCATCGACAACGTCGCCGAGCCCCTCACCGCGCAGCCAGTACATGACCTGCAGGATCTCGCTGCGCCAGTAGAGCGTGCGCAGTGCTGCGGACTTCGGCGGGTGTAACTCGTCCATGCTCACCGCCGCGGGGAGGAGCTGTCGGTCTGGGATGCGCGTGCCTCTGCCAGCCCCGTCAGGTCAGCCAGCGCCGCGGCGATGCCGCCGAGGCGGTCGTTGACCTTGAGCACCGACGGACCGATCGCCTGGCACTGCGTCTCGATGGCACGCACGCCGAAGCTGACCTTGCCCAGCAGCACCGCGGTGCGGCGCAGCGAGGCGGCGATGACCAGCAGGTAGTAGACGAGGACCGAGACGACGAGCACGATCTCTACGATCGTCAGCGTGACGAGCAAGGCGGTCATCGGGCACCTGCCGCCGTCGAGCCCGAGCCGGTCGCGCGATGCTGCGGGGGCGTGGGCGCGGGGGACTGCGCCGGTTCGCCGCCCAGCAGACGCCCGTGCCGGCCGGCCTCGTCGACGATGTCGTCCAACCGCGAGGCGGTCTCGTCCAGGAGCCAGGTCGTGGCGGTGTTTCCGGCCACCTGCTTGCCGGCCTGCCAGACCTGCCCCGCGCCGCGCTCGATGCGGTGCACCTCGTTCAGGAACGCCTGCAGCAGGACCACGACGACGACCGCCACGACCAGACCGAGGCCGAGGACGACCCACCAGTACGCCTGGTCGCTCATGTCGGACCCCCGGGGGTCAGCGCCCGGCGGGCGCCGGCGGCGGCGGCCCCGATCCGCTCAGCGGTGTGCACGGTCGTGCCGACCTCCCGCAGCGCCGCGGTGCCGTCACGGGCCTGCTGCAACGCGGCCACGATCTGCTCCGCCTTCTGCGCGGTGCGCCGCGCGCCCGCGATCATCAAGACGAGCACCACGACGAGAACCACGACAACGACCGCGCCGACGACGATGCCGAGCACCCATCCGCTCACGATTCCTCCCGCACGGCGCCAAAACAAGGACGTGACCCACGTTACACCGAACCCCCCGCCTAGATGTACCGTGCAGTTACCGGTGTCCGGCCCCGCCGTCTGGGAGAGCGTCATGGCTGATCGACAGACCCGCAGCCCGAGCCTGGACGCACGCACGCCGGCAGCCGAGCTGCTCGAGACGCTCGGCCCGGTCGAGGCATACCACGACACCACCGACCTGGGCGCGTTCGGCATGCCGTCCGGTGCCATGACCGAAGACATGCTCGCGGGCGATTCCATCGCGTCCGTGGCGACCAGGTTCGGGCCGCTGGAAAAGGTCCACGCCTTCTGGTTCGCCGGCATGAGCTGCGACGGATGCAGTGTCGCCGCCACCGGGGCGACCAACCCGTCGGTCGAGAGCATGATGCTGGGCGCGCACCCCGGGATTCCTCGGGTCGTTCTGCATCACCCCGTCCTCAACATCGAGTCCGGACCCCACTACCTGCGACCGGCCGAGCAGGCGATCGAGGGCACCCTCGGCGCGCCTTACGTCGTGATCCTCGAGGGATCAATCGCCGACGAGGTGGTGGCCCACGCTGCGGGGGGCTACTGGTCAGCCACGGGTGAGGAGCCGTGGGGGCCTGAGGGCGAGCTGCGACCGGTCAGCTCAACGGAGTGGATCGCCAGGCTGGCGCCCGGAGCCGCCGCGATGATCGCCATCGGCACCTGCGCCACCTGGGGCGGTGTGCCCTCGGCCGAGGGCAACCCCACCGGCGCGATGAGCCTGATGGACTTCCTCGGCAAGGACTACCGCTCGGTGCTGGGGGTGCCGGTTGTCAACATCCCCGGCTGCCCGCCCGTCGGCGACAACTTCACCGAGACGGTCGCCGCCGTCCTGTACTTCCTGCAGGGCTTCGGGCCGCTCCCGGAGTTCGACGAGCTGGGCCGACCGGCCTGGCTGTTCGGCGAGACCGTGCACCGCCGCTGCGTACGCGGCGCCTACTACGAGGAGGGTACGTTCGCCGAGGAGTTCGGCGACCCCGAGTGCCTCGTCGAGGTCGGCTGCTGGGGCCCGGTGGTCAACTGCAACATCACCTCGCGCGGGGCCATCAACGGCCTCGGCGGCTGCATGAACGCCGGCGGGGCGTGCATCGGCTGCACCATGCCGGGCTTCCCCGACAAGTTCACCCCGTTCTACAAGCGCCCACCCGGCTCGCTGGCCTCGACCACCGTCTCGCGGATGGTCGGCAGCGTCATCCGGCCGCTGCGCAAGTTCAGCAACAACAACCTCAACCGCGAGGTGCGCTGGGACCGGCAGGGCGCCGCCCCGACCGCGTTCTCGCGGGAGCGGTACGAGCCGTCGCCGCTGGCCGAC
>JACCYS010000127.1 GCA_013696365.1 Nocardioidaceae bacterium | reverse complement strand
GTGTCGAGTCGCGACACGCCGCAGGGTCATCGGCCGGATGGCCGACCCGACTCAGGCACCACCACAATGCCACGCGCCGTAACTGCAACAATCGGGACAGTAAGGAGATCGGCTGCGGACTGCGAACGGTCGGGTCGCCCGCGGCAGATCACCTGGGCGGTGAACGCCAGCTCACGACTGCGCCGGCCCACCGCCTGCACCTGCGCCGCCACCTGAAGGACATCGCCGGCTTGCACCGGGGCGACGAACTGCACGTCGGTGTAGGAGGCGAAAAGTCCCTCGTCGCCATCCGTACGGATACACACCTCGGTAGCGGCGTCGCCGAACAGCCCCAGCACGTACGCCCCGTCGACCAGGTGACCGGCGTAGTGCGCGTGGCCGTACGGCACATACCGGCGATGGGTGACCTGCAGGCCCAGCCTCGGATCGGGCGCCGAGGTGCTCATGCGCTGCGCCGTGCCCGCGGAGTTGCCACGGCTGCCCGGCGATTCGTCACCAGCTCGTGTACCAGGAAGCTTGCAACCTCGGCCGGGGTCGTCCCGCGACCGAAGACCCGGTCGACGCCCAGGTCGGCGGCCATCGACTCGTCGAAGCGCGGGCCACCGGCGATCAGCACCGGGCGGCGACTGGCCGAGAATGCCTCCCGGAAGGCGGCGGACATCTCCTGAGTGTTCAGCACGTGCGCGTCCCGCTGGGTGACGACTTGGGACACCAGCACCGCATCGGCGGCCTCTGCGGTGCATCGTTCGACCAGCTGCGGCACCGAGACCTGGGCCCCGAGGTTGACTACCCGCAACTCTCGGTAGTACTCCAAACCCTTCTCACCGGCGAAGCCCTTGATGTTCATGATCGCGTCGATGCCGACGGTGTGCGCATCGGTGCCGATACACGCTCCCACCACGGTCACTCGCCGGCGCAGAGCATTCCTGATGGCGAGGTTGGCCTCCTTCGGCGACAGCAGCGGATAGTCACGCTCGACGACCCGCACCTCGCTCAGGTCGACAAGGTGACCTGCCCGACCGTAGACAACGAAGAACGTGTAACCCTCGCCCACCGATCTGCTGTGCACCACCATCGCCGGGTCCAGACCCATCTTCGCCACCAGCTGCAACGCGGCACCCTCTGCCAACTTGCCGTTGCTGACTGGCAGCGTGAACGAGGTCTGCACCATCCCATCACCGGTGGTGTCGCCATACGGTCGGACGATCTGCGCGCCGCTCATGAGCCGGGCTCGAGCATGTCGATGGCAGGGTTGAGATAGTCGTCGGCGCGGCGGACCACACCGTCGAGCCCGCGGCCGCCGTCAGCGGGACGTTTCATCAGGCCGAACGTGCCGTCTGCGATCGCGGTCAGCAGACCGGCCCCGAACGTGGGGTCCGGGCGGGCAACGATGCGCTCCAGCAGGTCGATGCTCTCCGCGAGCACCTGCCTGGCCCGGGTGGCGATGAACCCGTCTGCGGGTGGGTGGAAGTCCTCTGCCAGCCCGCCGCAGGCATTCAGCACGTAGCGCACGTTCTGCAGAGCGAGATCGCGATCGGACAACCAGGGAGTCACCACAGCCTCCGTCATCATGCCGACGAGCAGGATGCCTTGACCGGTCAAGGCACCGGCGAGGTTGAAGAAGCCGTCGAGCAGATAGCCGCGGAAGACGTCGCCGCTCATGTGCCGAGTCGGCGGCATCCACTTCAGCGGCGCATCGGGAAAGAGGGTCCGCGCCAGCAGTGCATGCGCAAGCTCCAGCCGAAAGCTGTCGGGCAGGTCGGGGTCGATCTCGAACGCGTGCCCGAGGCCCAGCTGCCAGTCGGCGAGCCCGGCTTCCTTGGCGAAAGACTCGTTCAGCAACTGGCTGACGGTGACCGTATGTGCAGCCTCCACCGCGTCCGCGGTGGTGAGGTAGTTGTCCTCTCCGGTGTTGATGATGATTCCTGCGCGGGCGTGCACCTGGCGGCTGAAACGCTGGTCGACGAAGGTGCGTACGGGGTTGATGTCGCGGAACAGGATCCCGTACATCGAGTCGTTGAGCATCATGTCCAGGCGCTGCAGGCCGGCCAGTGCGGCGATCTCGGGCATGCACAGTCCGGACGCGTAGTTGGTGAGCCGGATGTAGCGGCCCACCTCTGCGCTGGTCTGGTCCAGCGCCGCCCGCATCAGCCGGAAGTTTTCCTGCGTGGCGTAGGTGCCGGCGTATCCCTCTCGGGTTGCGCCCTCGGGGACAAAGTCGAGCAGCGACTGGCCGGTGGAGCGGATCACGGCGATCACGTCAGCCCCCGCATGGGCGGCGGCCTGGGCCTGAACGATGTCCTCGTAGATGTCGCCCGTGGCGACGATGAGGTAGATCCACGGCTGCTGGGCCGGGTTGCCCCAGCGCTTGACCAGCCGCTCGCGCTCACGGCGTTGGGCGTCCAGGGTCCGGACGCCGACTCCCACCGCCTTGCGTGCCGCCGACCGGGCCCGCACCCGATCGCGCCCCTTCGGCAACCGAAAGGTCACCGATCCCACCGACGCCTTCGCGGCCAGCTCGGCAAGGTCGCCGGCCTCACCACGCACCAGCGCATCCCACACCGGCAAGCAGACGCCGCACTCGATCCCCACGTCGGCTCGCACCGTGTCCAGCAGCCGGTTTGCCCACGGAGTGCCGTCTGGGTCGGCGCCAGCCAGCCCGGCCAGCCGTAGCGTGGCCCGCTCCACCGAGACGGTGGTGTGTTCCTTGGTCATCGCGACGATGGGCTCACCGACACGGCGGGCGAGCGAGCGGGCTGTACGGACCGCCGCCGGGTCCAGCTCGAGCACTGGCATGCGCCAGAGGCTACCAGCGGACGGCGGCTATCCGGCCATCAG
>JACCYS010000126.1 GCA_013696365.1 Nocardioidaceae bacterium | reverse complement strand
TGCTGCTGCGGGCCAGCGCTGCGGCCAGCGCAAGGTCGTGCTGGTCGTCCCCCGTGCGGCGGATGGTGCCAGCAAGCACCCGAGAGCTGACAAGACCACGCTCGCGCCGCACCAGCACCTCGGGCGTGGCCCCGACCAGACCGTCCACGTGATAGGTCCAGCAGCCCGGGTAGGCCCGCGCGAGGCGTCGCAGCGGCCAGCGTGCGTCGACTGGTCCGGCGGCCTGAGCAAGCAGGTCGCGTGCCAACACGACCTTCTCCAGCTCGCCGGACTCGATTCGCCCGACGGCGCGCCGCACCGCCGACACCCACTCCGCACCGGTGAGGCTGCCGTCGGAGAAGCGCAGCTCCTGCGGTGAGGGTGCAACGTCGGCGGGTGCTAGGACCGGCGTGCTGGGAATGCCGTCCAGCCCGGCAACGGTGACCCACGTGCGTCGTCGTCCGCGGTCGCTGCGTGCGCCGACCAGCACCTGTGGGACCACCAGCACTGACTCGGCGGAGGTCTCATCGTCGAAGCCGAACGTGCCAAAGGCGGTGAGGCCGCTGCCTGGCAACCGCACCTCGTCTCGAACCACGGCGTGCGCCACGATGCGGTCCCACCAGCGCTGGGCATCGGCAAAGCGATCGGCGCCGCTCGTGCTGATCCGAGCCGCGACTCCCCAGCCGATGACGCCCTCGCCGTGTCGGAGCCAGGCAACCGGGTCGCTCTGCGGCAACAGGTCGATCAGCGGTCCGGGGTCCCCGATCTCGACGCTGCGAGCCACCAGCGGCACGGAGGCGGCGTCGCTGACGGCTGCGCTGGTCACCGGTCTGAGCCTACGGCTGGGGCCGCCGGGCCACCGGGCAAGGGCACCCGTGGGAGGCTGGCACAGTGAGCCGGGCATCGCTGGACAAGCGTCCGGACGAGGTCGCGTCCATGTTCGACGCGGTCGCTGCCGGGTACGACCGCACCAACGACGTGTTGTCGCTGTGGCAGGACCGTCGCTGGCGCCGCGCCGTCGTTGCGGCCGCGGACGCACAACCTGGTGACAACGTGCTCGACCTCGCTGCTGGCACGGGCACCTCGAGTCAGCCGTTCGCCGAGGCCGGGGCGTTGGTGGTCCCGTGTGACTTCTCGCTGGGCATGCTGCAGGTCGGCAAGACGGGGCTGCCCGACCTGCCGTTCACCGCCGGGGACGCCATTGCGCTGCCGTTCGCCGATGAGGTGTTCGACGCCGCCACCATCTCGTTCGGGCTGCGCAATGTCGTGGACACCGACCGAGCGCTGCGCGAGCTGGCGAGGGTGACCCGGCCCGGCGGACGACTGGTAGTCTGCGAGTTCAGTCGACCGGTGCTGCCGGTGTTCTCCACGCTGTACGTCGAGTACCTGATGCGCGCCCTGCCACCACTGGCGCGCGCCGTGTCGTCCAGCCCGGACGCCTACGTCTACCTCGCCGAGTCGATCCGGGCGTGGCCGGACCAACCGGGGCTGGCCGCAGCGATCGCTGCGGCCGGGTGGGACCGGGTCAGCTGGCGCAACCTGTCGGGCGGCATCGTCGCCCTGCACACGGCGGTGCGCCCCTGACGGCCATCAGGGCAATCGCACGGTGAAGATCCAGCACCCATAACTTGGGGTCGCCAGGCATCCGACGAACGCATAGACTTGCACGGACTTAGTGAATGCCTTCACAAGCGCACCATCAGCCGCCATCGAATGCTGCGAGGAACCGCCATGACCGCCAGCCCGACGCCCCTCCAGGCGGTGCAGGGTGGCGCGCGCGGGTCGCAAGACGCCGACGTCATCGTGGTGGGCGCCGGCCCGGCAGGATCGTCGGTCGCGCACCACCTCGCGCAGGCAGGCACCGACGTCCTGCTGCTGGAGAAGACCGCCTTTCCCCGCGAGAAGGTCTGCGGCGACGGGCTGACTCCGCGAGCCACCCGACAACTGCTGCGGATGGGCATCGACCTCGACGCCCCCGGCTGGGTGCGCAACCAGGGTCTGCGCATCGTGGGCGGCGGGCACCGGCTCGAGCTGCCGTGGCCCGACCTGACCGACTATCCCTCGTACGGTCTGGTGCGGACCCGCGCGGACTTCGACGAGGTGCTCGTCCGGCAGGCAGAGAAGTCCGGTGCTCGTCTCCGGGAGCGCACGGCCGTCACCGGACCGGTGCTGGACGAGCGGACCGGTCGTGTCATCGGCGTCACCGCCCGCAGTGTGGACGAGCGTGGGCGTCGCACCGCTGACGAGGTCACGCTGCACGCGCCCATCGTGGTGGCCGCCGACGGTACGTCGGCCCGGTTTGCGCTGGCCCTCGGGATGCAACGCCGCGAGAACCGGCCGATGGGGGTGGCGGTGCGCACCTACTACCGCAGCCCGCGCCACGACGACGACTGGCTGGAGAGCCACCTCGAGTTGTGGGACGGGCCGCCCAACCAGGCCGGGTCCAGCCTGCTCCCTGGCTACGGCTGGATCTTCGGGGTCGGTGACGGCACCTGCAACGTCGGCCTCGGCATCTTGGACACCTCGGCTGCCTTTCAGCACGTGGACTACAAGGATCTGCTCAAGACCTGGCTCGATCACACGCCCCAGCAGTGGGGTTTCCGCGACGAGTACCGCACCTCGGCGGTGCGTGGAGCGGCGCTGCCGATGGGTTTCAATCGCAAGCCGCACTATGACCGGGGGTTGCTGTTGGTCGGCGACTCCGGTGGCATGGTCAATCCCTTCAACGGTGAAGGCATCGCCTATGCGATGGAGTCCGGCGAGCTGGCCGCAGACGTGATCTGCCAGGCGCTCGGTCGCCCGGACGCCGAGCGTGAGCGCGCCCTGCAGGCATACCCGCAAGCACTGGCGGCGCGCTACGGCGGTTATTACACCCTCGGTCGGCTGTTCGTGCAGCTGATCGGGCACCCCGAGGTGATGAAGCAGGCCACCCGGCACGGGCTGAAGCGCAAGACGCTGATGCGCTTCACCCTGAAGCTGCTCGCCAACCTGACCGAGCCTCGCGGAGGGGACGCCATGGACCGAACCATCAACGCACTCACCAAGATCGCCCCGGCTGCCTGAGCGAGGCACCGCAGATCGAGGGCCCTAGGATGCTGAACCGCCGTTCGAGATACACAGCCAGGCACCGGACCGACCGACCGACCCGCCGACCGGGAGGGCACCGCCAGTGAACGAGTACACCCCGATCCTCGCGCTGCTCGCCCTGGGCTTCGGCTTCGGCCTGTTCTCGGTCATCATCAGCGGATTCACCGGTCCCAAGCGTTACAACCGGGCCCGGCTCGATGCTTACGAGTGCGGTATCGAGCCCACCCCGCAGCCGGTGGGCGGCGGGCGTTTCCCAGTGAAGTACTTCATCACCGCGATGCTGTTCATCGTGTTCGACATCGAGATCATTTTCCTCTACCCCTACGCCGTGGCGTTCGACTCGCTCGGACTGTTCGGGCTGGTCGAGATGGTCCTGTTCATCTCCACTGTGTTCATCGCCTACATCTACGTATGGCGCCGAGGTGGCCTCGAGTGGGACTGACCGCAACCGCACCGGAGGGGAACCACTGATGGGCCTGGAGGAGAAGCTCCCGAGCGGAGTGCTGCTGACGTCGGTGGAACAGGTCGCCGGCTACTTTCGCAAGGCATCACTGTGGCCGGCGACCTTCGGCCTTGCCTGCTGTGCGATCGAGATGATGACCTTCGGTGGTCCGCGCTACGACAGCTCACGCTGGGGCATGGAGGTCTTTCGCGCCTCCCCGCGGCAGGCCGACCTGATGATCGTCGCCGGTCGGGTGAGCAACAAGATGGCGCCGGTGCTGCGGCAGATCTATGACCAGATGGCGGGCCCGAAGTGGGTGCTGGCGATGGGCGTATGCGCCAGCTCGGGTGGCATGTTCAACAACTACGCAATCGTCCAGGGGGTGGACCACGTCGTGCCGGTCGACATGTATCTGCCCGGTTGTCCGCCGCGTCCGGAGATGCTGATCGACGCCATCCTCAAGCTGCATGACAACATCAAGGCAGAGAAGCTTGGCCCGCAGCTGCGTGCGGACAACGAGCAGCGCGAGCAGTTGGCACTGTCCGCCAAGCCGACGGCTCAGATGCGTGGCCTGTTGCGATGACCGATCCGGACGCCCGCACCGACGACGACAAGCTGCGTGCCGGCAGCCGTGGCGAAGCGGCTGGCACGGCAAAGCAGGAGCCGAAGGTCGGTTCGACCCCGCAGGGTGCCGAGCGTGACCTCGGCGTGCAGGAGGAGATGCCCGAGAACACCGTGGTGCCCGCCGGTGCCGACAGCCTCGAGGTCATCGCCGTGCGCGAGGGCATGTTCGGGGTGCAGGGCTCCGGGGACACCTCTGGCTACGGCGGGTTGCGCCGCCCGGTCGTTATGCCCGGTGCCAGCCCGCGACCGTACGGCGGCTGGTTCGACGAGGTGGCCGACCGGCTCGCGGACGGTCTCGGTGCCGACGCGCAGGCCGCGGTCGAGAAGGTGGTGGTGCATCGCGGCGAGATGACCATCCACCTGCGGCGCGAACACCTGGTCACCACAGCTCAGCACCTGCGCGACGACACCGGCCTGCGCTTCGAGGTGTGCAGCTCGGTGTCGGGGGTGCACTACCCCGAGGACACCGGCCGTGAGCTGCACGCCGCCTACCACCTGCTGTCGATGACCCACAACCGGCGGATCAGGCTTGAGGTGTCGGTGCCTGACTCAGACCCGCACATCCCGTCCGTGGTGGCGGTCTACCCGACCGCGGACTGGCACGAGCGTGAGGCTTTCGACTTCTTCGGGATCGTCTTCGACGGGCACCCGTCGCTGACCCGCATCTTGATGCCCGACGACTGGCCGGGTCACCCGCAGCGCAAGGACTATCCCTTGGGCGGGATCCCGGTGGAGTACAAGGGCGCCACCATCCCGCCCCCCGACACGCGAAGGACCTACGGCTGATGAGCACCGCGATGGGCAACCCGACGGCCGGCGCCAGCCCCGGTGCCAGCCCCGGTGCCAGCCTGGCCGGCGACCCGTACGCCCCACAGCAGGACACCGTCGCCGGGCCGGTGTTCACCGTCAC
Source organism: Nocardioidaceae bacterium (assembly GCA_013696365.1). GTDB lineage: Bacteria > Actinomycetota > Actinomycetes > Propionibacteriales > Nocardioidaceae > JACCVL01. Next base: position 3,267 of record JACCYS010000126.1, on the reverse strand, counting down.
CGGGCAAGACTGGGATGCGGTCGTTGCTGGCGCCGCCGAGGCTGAGGACGAGCGGGTCGTGGTCAACATGGGCCCGCAGCACCCGTCCACGCACGGCGTGCTCCGGCTGATCTTGGAGCTCGACGGTGAGACAGTCACCGAGGCCCGGTGCGGCATCGGCTACCTGCACACCGGCATCGAGAAGAACATGGAGTTCCGCACCTGGACACAGGGCACCACGTTCTGCACCCGGATGGACTACCTCGCGCCGTTCAGCTACGAGGCGGCCTACTCCCAGGCCGTCGAGCGGCTGCTGGACATCGAGGGCGACATCCCACAGCGGGCTCAAGACATGCGGGTGCTGCTGCTCGAGCTCAACCGGATCTCCTCGCACTTGGTGGCCATCGCCACCGGCGGGATGGAGATAGGGGCGTTGACCGTCATGACCATCGGCTTCCGCGAGCGCGAACTGGTGCTCGACCTGTTCGAGCTGATCACCGGGCTCCGGATGAACCACGCATTCATCCGCCCCGGCGGAGTCGCCCAGGACATGCCGCCCGGCGCCCTGGAGCAGATCCGCGAGTTCATCAAGCTGATGAAGAAGCGGCTGCCCGAGTATGCGGCGTTCTGCAACGCCAACCCGATCTTCAAGGGCCGACTGGTCGGCGTCGGCCACCTCGACCTTGCCGGCTGCCTCGCCTTGGGCACCACCGGGCCCGCGCTGCGCTCCACCGGGTACCCGTGGGACCTGCGCCGCACCCAGCCCTACTGGGGCTACGACACCTATGACTTCGACGTCGTCACCTGGGACAGCTGCGACGCCTACGGCCGGTTTCGCATCCGGCTGGAGGAGATGTGGCAGTCGCTGCGCATAGTGGAGCAGTGCGCCGACCGGCTGGGCAACTCCGAGGGTGACCCGGTGATAGTCGCCGACAAGAAGATCGCCTGGCCGGCCCAGCTGGCCGTCGGCAGTGACGGCATGGGCAACTCGCTGGACCACATCAGGCACATCATGGGCGAGTCGATGGAGGCGCTCATCCACCACTTCAAGCTGGTCACCGAGGGGTTTCGGGTGCCGCCCGGCCAGGCGTACGCAGCGGTGGAGTCGCCCCGCGGCGAGTTGGCCTGCCATGCCGTCTCAGACGGCGGCACGAAACCGTTCCGCGCGCACTTCCGCGACCCGTCATTCGTCAACCTGCAGGCCACCTCGATCCTCAGCGAGGGCGGGATGGTTGCCGACGTGATCGTCGCCATCGCCAGCATCGACCCGGTGATGGGTGGGGTGGACCGCTGATGACCGCCGCCGTTCCCCCGCTCGGTGCGCCGGGCCGTCCCACTGTCGAGGCGGGCACCGCCGCCCAGGTCGCCGAGGGTGAGCTGCCCGAGCAGACCCTCGCCGAGATGCGCGAGCTGGCCGGCCGCTATCCGCAGGCCCGCTCCGCCCTGCTGCCCATGCTGCACCTGGTGCAAAGCGTCGAGGGCTGCGTCACCCCGCGCGGCATTGAAGCCTGCGCCGACGTGCTCGGCATCAGCGCCGCCGAGGTCAGCGGGGTGGCGACCTTCTACACCATGTACAAGCGCCGACCTGTCGGCGACTACCACGTCGGGGTCTGCATCAACACGCTGTGCGCGGTGATGGGAGGCGACGAGATCTACGACCAGCTGCAGGACCACCTAGGCATCGGAAACGACGAGACCACCGACGACGGCACGATCTCGATCGAGCGGGTCGAGTGCAACGCCGCCTGCGACTATGCCCCGGTCGTGATGGTGAACTGGGAGTTCTTTGACAACCAGACCCCAGACTCGACCGTCGAGCTGGTGCAGCGGCTGCGCGGCGGGCAGTCGGTGCGCTCCACGCGCGGGCCGGTGGTCTGCACCTGGCGCGAGGCCGAGCGAGTGATTGCTGGTTTCCCCGACGACCAGGCAGACGAGGGGCCTGGCGCCGGGCCAGCCTCGCTTGCCGGGTTGCGGCTGGCCCGCGTGCACGGCTGGACCGCCCCCGGTTCGTCCGGGGCCGAGGGCAAGGACGCGGCGGAGACCAAGACCGGCGAGGGTGAGCGCGTCGGCGCCGACCCGGGCACCCCCGAGGGTGGCTCGCCGTACACCCGAGGTGACCAGGAGACTCGCATCGACGAGTCGTCAGCCGAGACCGTCGACGAGACTGACCGCACAGCCGACGCCGACGGGCGCGCTGAGAATCCCGAACGAGGGGAGGACCGACCGTGAGCACACAGGCGACAGAGCCGCCGGTGGCACCGCGGCTGACCCCGGTGCTGAGTGAGACCTGGGACCACGACCGGTCCTGGACGTTGGACACCTACGAGGCGGCCGGGGGGTACCGGGGGCTGCGCAGCGCGTTGAGCTCCGATCCCGACGACCTGATCGAGCTGGTCAAGGAGTCCGGTCTGCGCGGTCGTGGCGGTGCTGGGTTCCCCACCGGGATGAAATGGGGATTCATACCGCAAGGTGACGACAAGCCGCATTACCTGGTGGTCAACGCCGACGAGTCCGAGCCCGGCACCTGCAAGGACATCCCGCTGATGATGGCGGCTCCGCACACCTTGATCGAGGGGGTCATCATCTCCTCGTACGCCATCCGGGCCCGGCACGCGTTCATCTACGTGCGTGGCGAGGTGCTGCACGTGCTGCGCCGCTTGCAACGCGCCGTGCAGGAGGCATACCTCGCCGGGCACGTCGGCACCGACATCCACGGGTCGGGCTACGACCTCGACATCGTCGTGCACGCCGGCGCCGGGGCCTACATCTGCGGTGAGGAGACTGCGCTGCTGGACTCGCTCGAGGGCCGGCGCGGGCAGCCCAGGCTGCGGCCGCCGTTCCCCGCCATTGCCGGGCTGTACGCCAGCCCGACAGTGATCAACAATGTCGAGTCGATCGCCTCGGTGCCGGTGATCGTCGACAAGGGCGCTGACTGGTTCGCGGGCATGGGCACCGAGAAGTCCAAGGGCATGACCTTGTACTCGCTGTCCGGCCACGTGGTCGGAGCCGGCCAGTACGAAGCGCCGCTGGGCATCACGCTGCGCCAACTGCTGGCCATGTCCGGTGGCATCCGGCCCGGGCACCGGCTGAAGTTCTGGACCCCCGGTGGATCGTCCACGCCGATCCTCACCGACGAGCACCTCGACGTCCCCATCGACTATGAGGGCATCGCGGCCGCTGGCTCGATGCTGGGCACCAAGGCGTTGCAGATCTTCGACGAGACCACCTCGGTGGTGCGCACCACGCTGCGCTGGGTCGAGTTCTACAAACACGAGTCCTGCGGAAAGT